>CBDTUV010000311.1:0-3289 GCA_965363575.1 uncultured Pseudorhodobacter sp.
GGTGATATCGGCGTCGATGGCGGCTGCGGCGTCGCGGGCTTGCGCATAGGTTTCGGCCACCACCATGGCGTAGGCATCACCGACATGGCGGACTTTGCCATGCGCCAGCACGGGGCGTTTGGGTTCCTTCATCGGCTCGCCATCGCGGGAATTGATCAGCCAGCCTGCGGGGTTGCCGCCCATGCCTGTAAAATCATCGCCGGTCATAATGGTCAGCACGCCCGGCATAGCCAATGCGGCCTTGGTGTCGATGCTGTTGATCCGGCCGTTGGCCACCTCGGAGCGCAGAAAGCAGGCATAGGCCTGACCGCGCAGATTGATATCATCGGTGTAGCGGCCCTTGCCTGTCAGGAACCGAATATCTTCGCGGCGCTTGGTGCTTTCGCCGATTCCACCATCTTTTGGCATTGTATCCTCGCTTAATGCATTGCGTTAAGAACGCTGCATAAATTGTTGAATATAAGTGTTATTCAGCCGGAACAGCTTGGCCGGATGCGGCCATGACCGCTTTGACGATATTGTGGTAGCCGGTGCAGCGGCAGATGTTGCCTTCGAGATAGTGTCGCACCTCGGCCTCGGTCGGGTTTGCATTCTCGGCCAGAAGGGCAGCCGATGACATTACCATGCCGGGGGTGCAAAAACCGCATTGCAACCCGTGATGATCTTGGAAGGCTTGCTGGATGGTGGACAGAGTGCCATCCGCATTGGCCATGCCTTCGATCGTTTTCACATCCGCGCCTTCGACATCCTGGGCAAAGACCGAGCAGGATTTGACCGCTTTGCCATCCACATGCACCACACAGGCGCCGCATTGCGAGGTGTCGCAGCCGATATGGGTGCCGGTCAGGCCCAAACCATCGCGCAGATAGGCTGAAAGCAGGGTCCGGCCTTCGGTCTCGGCGGCGACGGGTTTGCCGTTCACGGTCATGGTGGTTTTTGTCATCGTATTCCTCCCTTGGAAATCCGTTGAAAGTCAGAATGTTAGCTTACGAGCCGCTTGAGCCAGCTTTTCTTTTTCTCTTCGGGTGGGGCATCAGCGCTTAGCTCCGCCTCATCTGGGGCCTCATCCTCGCCCTCTACCGCCGTTTGAAAGCGGGTAAAAAACTCATCCGCCATCTTTTTGGCGAAACCGTCGATGATGCGGCTGCCGAGTTGGGCGAGTTTGCCGCCGACATGGGCCTCTACCTCATAAGACAGTAAGGTTCCGGTGTCGGAGGGTGCAAGGGTTACGTTTGCGCCGCCTTTGGCAAAACCTGCCGGGCCGCCCTTGCCTTCGCCCGAAATGCGCAAGGATTGGTGTTCGACCATGTCAGACAAGGTGACGGCCCCGGTAAAGCGGGCTTTGACCGGGCCTACTTTTTGGACCACGACCGCCTCAAACCCATCGGCGGGCGTGCCGGTCATGGATTCACAGCCGGGAACGCAGGCTTTTAGCACATCGGCGTCAAGGATTGCGGCCCAGACTGTGGCCACATCTGCCTTGATTTCGCGTTTGTCGGACAGTTGCATCGCGTTCCCTTCGTGATAGCCAGACCATCAGCCTAACCGCATAGATTGCATTTGGGCAATCACGGATTTTGGGAATTATCGCCGCAGGGGTGGTTTTGGATCAAGGGATTGCGATCAATACCACATATCCTTGATCCCAGCCTTTTTGGCACCGACAAATTCCTCTAGCCCTTGGCGGATGCCTGCATCCAATGCGGGGGCTTCAAATTCGGCCAGCCGCTTTTTCCAGAGTTTATTGGCGCGGGTGGCCGCGTCGGTAGAGCCTGCTGCCTCCCATTTCTCAAACGGTTCATTGTCAGCGAGGTCAGAATCCCAAAACGCGGTTTCATAGTTGGCCATGGTATGGGCGCAGCCGAAAAAGTGGTTGCCGGGGCCGACTTCGATAAACGCATCGACGGCGAGTTGGTTATCGTCAATTTTAATGCCGTCGAGGTAGGTGTGGAGCGCGCCGCACAGATCGGCATCTAACATGAATTTTTCATAGGACATTGAGAGCAGGCCGTCGAGAAAGCCTGCCGAATGCAGGATGAAATTCGCGCCGCAATGAATGGCCGAAAGCATGGACATGGTGCCTTCGGTCATCGCTTGGGCATCGGGGAGTTTTGAGGTGGTAAAGTTGCCCGCACAGCGCAGCGGCAGGTTCAGGCGGCGCGCGAGTTGGCCGATGACCATAGAGCCGATGGCGGGTTCGGGGGTGCCAAAGGTTGGCGAGCCAGAGCGGAGCGACATGGAAGAGAGGAAGTTGCCGAAAATGACCGGCGCCCCTTTGCGTTCCAATTGCGTGAGCGCGCAGCCAGCCATGGTTTCGGCCAGCGATTGCGCGATGGCCCCGGCACTGGTGACCGGCCCCATAGCACCGCCAAGGATGAACGGCACGACCACCGCCGCTTGGTTCGCGCGGGCATAGGCGCGCAAGGAATTGGTCATCGTGCCATCCCAGACCAGCGGCGAGTTTACGTTGACATTGCCAAGGATGACGCAGTTTTTATCAACAAAATCAGCGCCAAAGGTGATGCGGGCCATGTCGATGCTATCTTCCGCGCGTTCGTCGGACGTCACGGACCCCATGAAGGGGCGGTCGGACAGGGTGAGGTGCGCCATAACCATATCAAGGTGGCGTTTGTTCACGGCGATATCCGTCGGTTCGCAAATGGTGCCGCCGGAATGGTGAAAATTGGGGGAGGATTGCGCGAGTTTTATGAAGTTCTGAAAATCCTCAATCGTGCCAAAGCGGCGGCCCCGGTCCAGATCCATCACGAAGGGAGAGCCGTAGGCGGGGGCAAAGACCACGGATTTGCCACCAATTTCGACTGAATTTGCCGGGTTGCGGGCGTGTTGGGTGAATTGGGCTGGTGCAGATTTCAGAATTTCGCGCAGCATGCCGGGCGGGAATTTGACCAGCAGGCCCTCAACTTTGGCGCCTGCGGTTTTCCAGTGGTTCAGGGCGATATCGTCATCGCGAAACTCGATGCCCACCTCGGCCAAGATGCGGTCGGCGGCGGCCTCAATCTTTAGCAGGTTTTCTTCGGACAGCACGTCATAGCTGGGGATATTGCGGATGATATAGGGCCTGCCCATGCCGCCGCCGCGCGTGGCGCGTTGGATTTGGCGCGCTTGGCGGCCACTGCGCGCTGGCTTTTGATCGTTCATATCATCCCCTCCCAAGGTGGCCCTGTATTGGGGCCGGTTTGAGAAAGGCTAGGCGCGTGCGGCGCATGGTGTCGCGGTGATTGGCGACAAATGGATGTCAGATTGCGCCCTAGGTCACGACATCAGGGGT
>CBDTUV010000312.1:0-3287 GCA_965363575.1 uncultured Pseudorhodobacter sp.
CAGGCGATTGGCATTTTGAAACGACCCTAACAGGTGCAGCGTTAGAAGAGGCAGTTCTGGCGTGGCTGTTGGGGCAGTACCGGTTTGACACCTACCGCCCGAGCAAAACCGCCGCCCCCTTGCCGCGCCTCAAGGCACCACAAGGGGTTGATGCCGCGCGTTTGCTGGCCATGGTGCAAGGTGAAACCCTGACGCGTGATCTGATAAACACGCCCGCATCCGACATGGGGCCGGATGAGTTAGAGGTGGCATTTCGCAAATTGGCAGCCCGGCACGGGGCCGATGTTGCGGTGACGCGCGGCGATGATTTGCTGGTGCAGAACTTTCCGATGATCCATGCCGTTGGCCGCGCATCCACCCGCGCGCCGCGCCTGCTGGATATGCGTTGGGGTGATACTGGCCCACAACTGGTGCTGGTGGGCAAAGGCGTGTGCTTTGATACGGGTGGTTTGGATATCAAACCATCGGCCGGCATGCTCCTGATGAAAAAGGATATGGGCGGGGCGGCAACGGTGCTGGGCCTTGCGCATATGATCATGGCGCTGGGGCTCAAGCTACGCTTGCGGGTGCTGATCCCTGCGGTGGAGAACGCCATTTCCGGCAGCGCGATGCGGCCCCGCGATATTCTGACCTCACGCAAGGGGCTGACGGTTGAGGTGAACAATACCGATGCCGAAGGGCGGCTGGTGCTGGCCGATGCCTTGGCGCTGGCCGATGAGGCACCTGCCGATTTGGTAATCTCGATGGCTACGCTTACAGGTGCTGCGCGTGTTGCGGTTGGCCCCGATTTGGCCCCGTTTTTCACCGATGACGACAGCTTTGCCACCGCCTTGTCAAACGCTGGTACGCACACTCGCGACCCGGTGTGGCGCTTGCCGCTGTGGCCGGGGTATGAGGCGATGATTGAACCGGGCATCGCGGATCTGGACAATGCGCCATCGGGCGGCTTTGCCGGTTCCACCACTGCCGCGCTGTTTTTGCGCCGCTTTATCGCCAACCCTGCCTATGTGCATTTTGACATCTATGGCCACCAACCCTCATCGGCCCCCGCGCGGCCCAAAGGCGGGGTGGGCCAAGGCGCGCGCGCCATTCTGGCAGCCTTGCCGCAAATGCTGGGGGCCAAACTATGACCGATATTCCGCAAAACGCCCCCGAACAAACGGATCGCCGCCTAATCTTTGCCACCCCGCGCGTGGCGCATATCTCGTTGCAAGGGCTGGTTGCGGCGCCAAGCTACGGCGATGCGCGCCCTTATGAGGTGGCCGTGCCCGTGGCCGATTTGCTGCGCACCAATTCTGGTCCCCGCGAACGCCAATTGCTGCTGGGCGACGGGTTTGAGGTGATTGAAAACCAAGACGGTTTCGCCTTTGGTCGCAGCACCAAGGATGGGTATTGCGGTTATTTGCCTGAAAGCGCGCTATGCGCGCCAACCAAGCCGACCCATTGGGTGGCCGCCCCCGCCAGCCATCTTTATTCCGAACCGCGTGCGCAAGCACCGCAATCGGTTGGCATCAGCTTTGGCAGCCGTGTGGCCGTTTTGGGCCAAACCGGTGCCTTTGCGGAAACGCCGCATGGCTTTGTCCCCGCAGGTCATCTGCAAAAACTGGGCCAGTGGTATAACGACCCGGTTGAGGTTGCAGGCCTGTTTTTGGGCGCGCCGTATTTGTGGGGTGGCAACTGCCATTCGGGCATCGATTGTTCAGGATTGGTGCAGCTGTCGATGCTGGCCTGTGGGCAGGCCTGCCCTGCCGATAGTGACCTGCAACAAGCGCTGGGCCAAGCGGTGCCTGACGGTGCCCCGTTGCAACGCGGCGATTTGATATTTTGGAAAGGCCATGTTGCCATGATGGTGGATGATAAGCTGATGATCCATGCCACCGGCGCCTTCATGGCCACGGTCATTGAGCCCATCGACGAGGCAATTGCGCGGGTCCGGCAGTCTACCGGGAATGAGGTGATTGCCCGCCGCCGTTTAAGGTGATGCAGCATCGGCGTGCCTGATTTTCACCGTCGCGTAGACCGCATCGGGCAAGTTTTAGGTATTTTTGCCAAGATGAAATTGCACAAAGCAGCCCAAGGACCAGATATGGAAAGCCTTGCGCGCGGACCAAAAACGCGGCAAAGCTTGCGCAGCAGCGATGGCGTCGTTGCGGGGCGGCCCCTATGCATTTTATCTGGGTTGGCCCGAAATTCCGTCCTGTACGCCGGGGCCTTTCGGGGTTCTGGCCACACACGCCACCCCCTTTTATATGAGGTCTGACCATGACGCTTGCTCGTCCCGAGAATTACCGTTTTCACAATGGTACCAAGGGTGCCTTGCCCTTTGCCGATGAGGAATATGAGGCGCGGCTGGAAGGTCTGCGCGATATTATGGAACTGCATGGGTTGGACGCGATTGTCCTGACCTCGATGCATAATGTCGCTTATTATTCCGGGTTTTTGTACTGCTCATTCGGGCGGCCCTATGCCTGTGTCGTGACGGCAACCCAATGTGTGACGGTCAGCGCCGGGATTGATGCGGGCCAACCGTGGCGGCGCTCATTCGGCGACAACATCACCTATACTGACTGGCAGCGTGATAATTTCTGGCGCGTGGTCGCTGGCGTTGTTGGCAATGGCAAGGCCGTGGGCTGCGAAGGCGATCATCTGACCTTGATGCAATCCGAAAAGCTGAACGCGTTTCTAAAACCCACGCGCGGCATGGATATTGCCCCCGCCACCATGGCGCAGCGCATGATGAAATCGGATGCCGAGATTGCGCTTATTCGCCACGGGGCCAATGTGGCCGATGTGGGTGGCTATGCGATCCGCGATTGTCTGATCGCCGGTAAAGGCAAGAAACTGCGTGAGATTGATGTGGCAATGGCAGGCCGCGACGCGATGGAGATGGAAATTGCAAAGCGGTTCCCTGATGCCGAATACCGCGACACTTGGGTGTGGTTCCAATCGGGATTGAACACCGATGGGGCGCATAACCCCGTCACGGGTCGGGTTTTGCAGCAAGGCGATATCCTAAGCCTTAACTGCTTTCCGATGATTTCAGGGTATTACACCGCATTGGAACGCACGATGTTTCTGGGATCGGTTGACCCCGCCAGCCTCAAGATATGGGAGGCGAACGTGGCCGCCCATGAATTTGGCATGACCTTGCTGAAACCCGGTGCGACCTGTTCTGGCGTTACCGCCCAGATCAACGACTTTCTGGCGGACCGCGATTTGCTGCAATACCGCACCTTTGGCTATGGCCATTCTTTCGGCATCCTGTCGCATTTCTATGGCCGTGAGGC
>CBDTUV010000313.1:0-3284 GCA_965363575.1 uncultured Pseudorhodobacter sp.
AAGGCCGAAATTTCGGCGTCTTCAACTGGCAACACGCGGTCCATCACTTCGACCACAGTGGTATCCGCGCCCAGAGTGTTAAAAAAGCTGGCAAATTCAATACCAATAGCGCCCGACCCAATCACCAACAGTTTTTTCGGCATGCGTTTGGGTTCCAAAGCGTGGCGATAGGTCCAAACCAAATCACCATCTGCCTCTAGTCCCGGCAGCGTGCGCGCACGCGCACCAGTGGCCAGAATGATGGCCGGAGCCTCCAACTCTTCGACGCCTTTATCGGTTTTAACGCTGACTTTGCCTTTGGCAGGCAAGGTCGCATCGCCCATAAACACGGTCACTTTGTTCTTTTTCATCAAATGGCCAATGCCACCCGACAACTGCTTTGCCACACCGCGCGAACGGGCGACAACAGCAGGCAAGTCATAGGACACACCGGTCGCCGACAGCCCGAATTCTTTGGCGCGGTGCATCAGGTGGAACACTTCAGCCGAGCGCAACATCGCCTTGGTTGGAATACAGCCCCAGTTCAAGCAAATGCCGCCAAGATTTTCACGTTCGACGATAGCAACAGATTTGCCCAACTGCGACGCCCGAATGGCTGCCACATAGCCCCCCGGTCCTGCCCCAATTACGACGACGTCAAACTTTTTGGCTGCCATTGTTTTCCTCCTCAGAAAAAGTAGTTTGCCATTAAACTATTTTATGCACTGTAGCAATGTTCTCACCGCCTACAGCCCATGCGCTGGATGCATGGCTACTTATCTTTGCCCCGCAACGCCCGCACTATCGCGCTATAGCCACCATCAGCCATAAAGGCCTCCTCCTCAGCCGTAGATGTGCGGCCCAACGCGACATTTCGAAAGGGGAAGCGGCCAAAACGCTGGATAATGGCCTGATGGGCACGGGCATGCAGGGCGGATTCGGGGTCATCCATGCGCTTAGAAAAACAATCCACAGCCAAGATTTGGTCGGCCGGATCTTCGGAATGTTCAAACGGCATATAGAAAAACTGACGCTCTGGCGTTGGCGCATCTTGGTCCCATTCTTTGGCCAAAGCACGGCGCGCGGCATCCCGCGCAAGGGCATCCGTGGCAAAGGCACGCGGATCACCCCTAAACATATTGCGTGGAAATTGATCGGTCAGGATCAAAAAAGCCAAGGTGTCAGTGGTGCCATCGACCCAATGGCCCAATTTGCCGTCAAGGGCCGCCTGCCACAGCGCGCCAAACTGCGCAGTGATTTCAGCGTCAACCTTTGGGTTCACCTCATACCAGCCTTTGGGGCCGACAGAATCGAGCCAAAACGATAGAACCGTCACGGGATCAGACATAAACGCCCCTGCTTGCCTGCATTATAAATGTAAGCGTGGCAGGTTTGCGCGGCGGTTTCAATGCTTTGAAATCAGCCCTCTTTGGCGTCTTGCTTGGCCTTGGCCTCAGCCAAGCCGTGCTCACTTTCCGGGCCTTCACCGTCTGCGGCCGTCATTGCCACCTCTAGCACAATCGCGGTGCCTGATGGCGAAACGGCTGTAAAGCTGGACGTCGCATCTGCCGAGCGTTTGCGGCGTGTCATACGGTACAAGGCATAAACGGCAAGGACTGCAAACAAAACCGCCATGAACAGAAAGAATCCACTTGGGCCAACTGTGGCCATCATCCAACCCGTGATAACCGGGCCGGAAATTGCCCCCAAACCATTGATAAACAATAGCCCTGCCGAGGCCGCCGCCATATCTGTTCGCTCCAGATAGTCGTTCACATAGGCCAGCAGCAAAGAGTAAAGCGGGTTGGACACAGCGCCACCCAAAGCACCCACGCCGCACAGTGCCCAGAACGGTATATCCCAAATGACCGGGATCATCAGGCCAATCGCGCCTACAATCGTCACCCCAAGGATCACCTTGCGGCGATCAATGCGATCTGACAACCAACCGATTGGAAACTGAAACACCATCCCGCCAAGATAAATCCCGGCGATGAAAATAGAGATTTCTTTAACCGTCAGCCCTTCTTGGGTGCCCCAAACCGCTGCCATCCCAAACTGCGCCGAAAACACACCGCCCAACAAGAACATGCCAATACAGCCCAACGGCGATGCATTATAAAGCCTGCGAAAACTAAGCGGCGTGGTCGAGGCAAAGGCAGGCGCCTTGCTGACCGACAGCAAAATCGGAGTAAACGCCAGCGACACCAAAACTGATGGAATGATGAACAAGATATAACCGTTCGGATCGCCAAGGTTCAAAAGCCCTTGGGCAGCGATAATCCCGATCATCTGCACGATCAGGTAAAGCGACAAGGCCTGCCCCCGGTTTTCATTGCTCGACGCATCGTTCAGCCAGCTTTCGGCGGTGATGTAAACGCCGGCAAAGGAAAATCCGATCACAACGCGCATCAGCGACCACGCGATCCAATTGGGCGCAACTGCGTACATGACTAGGACCGCCGAAATCAATGAGCCCAAAGCCGCAAACACCCGCACATGGCCCACACGGCGGATCATATCCGGCACCATGCTTGACCCGAAAAGAAAGCCAAGGAAGTAGCACGACATGACAATCGACAATTGGAACGTCGACATGTTTTCCTGGCCGCCGCGGATACCCAAAAGCGAGCCTTGCATCCCGTTGCCCAGCATCAAAAGCATCATGCCAAGCAGCAAAGCCCAGGAGTTTCTTAGGACGGCAAGCATAGTATTAGCCTTTCAAAACTCGGATCACCTTGCCAAAGGGCAAGGCAGCGGGCTGTCACACTGGCGACAGATTATGCCGGATTAGCGCTGTCAGGTATCAGCAAAGACGCATCTCCGTAAGAGAAGAAACGATAGTTTTTCGCCACCGCATGGGCATAGGCCGTTTTCATCCGCTCTTGGCCCATAAGTGCCGCAACCAGCATCAACAACGTCGATTTTGGCAGATGAAAATTGGTCATCAGCGCGTCTGTGACTTTGAATTCAAAGCCGGGATAGATGAAAATATCCGTCTCACCCGCCCAAGGCTCTACCTTGCCAGTGCCACGCGCCGCAGATTCGATCAGACGCAAAGCAGTGGTGCCAACCGGGATTATCCGCCCGCCAGCCGCACGGGTCGCCGCAATCTCAGACGCAGCTTGGCGCGTCACCTCGCCCCATTCAGCATGCATTTTATGGGTGGTCACGTCATCCACCTTAACGGGCAAAAACGTACCTGCCCCGACATGCAAGGTCACTTCGGTCATTTTCACCCCCATTGCGGCCAATTGGGCCAACAACTCCGCATCAAAATGCAAGGACGCGGTGGGGGCTGCAAC
>CBDTUV010000314.1:0-3278 GCA_965363575.1 uncultured Pseudorhodobacter sp.
GCGCCAGCACCTCGGACATCGGCGTGCGCAACACCACGCGGTCGCCCGCCTCTAATTGGACACCTGCCAGCGCGCGGCGCAAACTGGCATCACCGCGCAGCACGTCAATCACCCGCATGCTGTCGCGTTTGAACAGATCGACGTCCATCACCTTGGTGCCGATCAACCCCGAATCCTCAGGCAAGGCGACTTCAGTGAAAAACTTCATCTTGGACCGATCGCCCAGCAGCATCCCCATGCTGTCACGCGTGGGCAGCAGTTTGCGCGCAAACAAAAACAGATACAAAACGCCAATCGAAGCCATCACCAAACCCAAAGGCGCAATGTCAAAAATCCCAAACGGTGCCATCCCCATTTGCCGGGCCACACCGTCCACCAGCAGGTTGGTAGACGTGCCGATCAGCGTGATCGTGCCACCAAAAATCGCCAAATAAGACAAAGGAATCATGACTTTAGACGGCGACATCTTTAGCTGTTTGGCCAATTGCATGAACACCGGGATCATCACCACGACAATCGGCGTGTTGTTCATAAAGGCCGACATCAGAATAATCGTCACCGTCAGCGCCGCTAGGGTGATCACCGGGCGCGCCTCAACATTGCGCACAGCCAACCGCGTCACCCAATCAAGCCCGCCCGTACGCACCAAGGCACCAACGATCACAAACATCGCCGCAATCGTCCACGGCGCATGGTTTGACAGCACCGCCATCGCATCGTCTTGCGGCAAAATCCCGGTGACCAACATCGTGGCCGCCCCAGCAAGGGCCGTCACCTCAACCGGAAACGTCTCACGGATAAACAGCACAAGCATGCCAAACAAAATGGCAATCGCCAACCACGCCTGCATCGTTTCAGAAAGGTCCAAGCCAAACATAACAGCGCATCCGCCTCTTTTAGGTCTTGTTCAGTTTAGCGTGACTGCAGGCGCGGTAAATAGCCCCAAAGCGCGCACCACGGCGTTAAGGCCGCGCCTCTTGCAAACGCCCGCCGATGCGGATCATTGCCACACGGATCGACCGCCCGGTTTTGTCATCGGTTTCAACAAAAACCCCTGACAAAGTCGCATCGCCATTCGCAGGCTCGAACCGCGCCTTGGGCATGCCCGTGATAAAGCGGCGCATCGGCTCCAGCTTTTCCATGCCAATTACACTATCATAATCACCGCACATGCCTGCATCGGTCAGATAGGCACAGCCTTGCGCCAAAATCTGTGCATCCGACGTCGGCACATGCGTATGCGTGCCAACGCACAAGGACGCCCGACCATCGCACCAATGCCCCATCGCCATCTTTTCCGATGTCGCCTCGCAATGCATATCAACAATGCTCGCACTGACCATCCCACCCAAAGGATGCGCCTTCAGCACTGCCTCAACAGCCGAAAACGGGTCATCAAACGGGCGCTTCATAAACACTTGGCCCAAGGCTTGCGCCACCAAAACCTTGCGCCCGCCCCGCGCTTCAAACACCCGCGCACCTTTGCCCGGCGCCCCTTTGGCATAGTTCAAAGGGCGGATAACCCGCGGTTCGGTTTCGATAAATTGCAGCATATCCTTTTGGTCAAAGGCATGGTCCCCCAGCGTCAGGCAATCGGCCCCAGCATCCAAAATGCCCTTGGCATGCGCGCCGGTCAAACCCATGCCACCACTGGCATTCTCACCGTTGACCACGACGAAATCCAGTTTCCAGTCGTCACGAAGCTTCGGCAACCGCTCGGTAATCGCGGCCCGGCCTGATCGCCCCATAACATCGCCCAGAAACAGTAATCTCATAGCGCTGGCATAGGCGGCGGCGCGCACAAGGGCAAGCGAAATGAACGTGTGTCGAGGGCTTTGCTTGTCCCCACCACCGCCCTACCTTAGGCGCATGATGCTCCCGCCACCCCTTACCCAATGGCTCGACAGGCGCGGCTGGTCCTTGCACCCGCACCAAGAGGCTATGCTCAGTGCCACGGGTAAACCCGCGACCCTGCTCATCGCGCCGACAGGCGGCGGCAAAACCCTTGCAGGATTCCTACCAACCTTGGCCGAACTTGGGGCCAAACCGGGGCCAGGCTTGCACACACTCTACATTTCGCCCCTCAAGGCACTGGCAGCCGATATCCGCCGCAACCTGTCCACCCCGATCGAAGGCGCCGGGTTGGCGATACGGGTCGAGGACCGCACCGGCGACACCACCTACACCCAGCGCCGTCGCCAACGCGCCGACCCGCCGCACATCTTGCTTACGACCCCCGAAAGCCTCGCACTCCTGTTGTCCTACGAAGATGCCCCCCGCATCTTCGCCTCGCTCCAACGTGTGATCGTTGATGAAATCCACGCGCTCGCGGAAAGCAAGCGCGGCGACCAGTTGATGCTGCAAATCGCGCGCCTGCAAACCCTCGCCCCCGGCCTGCGCCGCGTGGGCCTGTCGGCCACGGTCGAGGATCCGCCAGCGCTGGCCCATTTCCTTGCCCCCACCGGTTGCGAAATCTTGAACGCAGACCCCGGCCCTGCCCCCGACATTCAGATGCTGCACACCGATGCCGCGCCCCCTTGGGCTGGCGCAGGGGGCCATTATGCCTTGCCTGCGATCCTTGAACAGGTTGCGGCCCATAGAACCACGTTGATCTTTCACAACACCCGCGCGCAGGCAGAACTGTTCTTCCACGCCCTGTGGCTGCAAAATTCGAACAATTTGCCCATCGGCATCCACCACGGCTCGCTCTCACGCGAACAACGCGCGCGGGTCGAAGACGCGATGGTCACCGGCCAATTGCGCGCCATCGTCTGCACGGGTAGCCTCGATCTGGGCATCGATTGGGGCGATGTCGATCTGGTGATCCAGGTCGGCGCGCCCAAGAACGTCAAACGCCTTGTGCAGCGCATCGGCCGCGCCAACCACCGCTACAACGCGCCGTCCAAGGCGCTTCTTGTCCCTGCAAACCGCTTCGAAGTCGTCGAATGCATCGCAGCACTGGAGGCGGTTCGGGCCAATACCCTCGACGGTGCCCCCCGTGCGCCCGGCCCGCTCGATGTGCTGTGCCAGCACCTCCTCGCCACCGCCGCCTCAGGCCCGTTTGACGCAGAAACGCTTTACGCTGAAATCCAAACCGCCGGCCCCTACGCAACCCTTTCGCGCGCAGATTTCGACGCCTGCCTCGATTTCACCGCCACGGGGGGCTATGCCCTGCGCACCTATGACAAATGGCAACGCCTCATGCTGCGGGGCGATCAATGGGCCCTGCGCGACCCCCGCAGCGCCGTCACCATCCGCCAAAACCTTGGCACCATCAT
>CBDTUV010000315.1:0-3275 GCA_965363575.1 uncultured Pseudorhodobacter sp.
TCCTCGGCCGCCTATCTGGCGGGGTTTGGCTGGACCAAGGGCGTGCCTTGGGGGCTGGAGATTACGCTGCCCGATGGGTTTGATTATGACCAAACCAGCGAACGGGTAAAAAAGCCGGTAGCGGCGTGGCAAGCGCTGGGCGTGCGTGGCGTGGATGGGGCGGATTTGCCCGACCATGGGCCTGCGTCGGTGCTGTTGCCGGGCGGCGCGCGCGGAGCGGCCTTTTTGATCTTTTCCAATTTCCAAGTGATAGAGCGGTATAACACCGCCGATGCCTATGTGATTGCGGTGGGCCATTTGGCCGATCTGCTAAAGGGCGGCGCGCGGATCAAATCGGATTGGCCGCGCGATTTGCGCGCGCTGACGCTGGACGAACGGTTGGACCTGCAAAAGCGGCTGACGGCAGAAGGGTTTGACACGCTGGGCATAGATGGCAAGATGGGGCCGAACACGATTGCCGCCGTGAAGGGCTTTCAAAAAGCGCGCGGCATTGTGCCAGATGGTTATCCAAGTTTGGATGTGCTCAACAAGCTGAACTAAGGCGTTTTGCGAAAGGGGATGGGGATGAACACACGTATTGCGGCGATGATGGGCGTTGGGCTGGCGCTGCTGGTTGGGGCTTGTGTGGCGCAACAGCAAAGCGCGCCTGCGGGGCCAAGCCTGTCGGGCACTTGGCAGGTGACGTCACTTGTTGGTGGGCCGTTGCCTGCGGGGGCGGACGTAACGATTGGCTTTGCCGCACCGACCGTATCGGGGAATTCGGGCTGCAACAGCTATTCCGGCAGCTATACGCAAACTGCGAAAAACCTGACCATTGGCCCGATTGCCATGACCAAAATGGCCTGCCCTGCACAGTTGATGGATGTTGAGGCCGGGTTTGGTGCGGCGCTTTCCGCGGTTACACGCTATGACATGGCAGGCGACACCTTGCAGTTGTTTGTCGGTGACAGCCTGATGATGCAGGCGCAGCGCCAATAAGCGCCGCGCCTGAAAGGGGTCATTCCGCCGAGGAGCGCGCCCAGAGGTTGATATCTTCTTCGGCAGAAATGCGGTCAATTTCTGCCAGTTCTGCGGCGGTAAACTCAAGGTTCCCGACAGCGCCCACGCAATCTATGACCTGTTCGGGCTTTGACGCGCCGATCAAGGCGGTCGTGATGCCGCCACCGCGCAGCACCCAAGCAATCGCCATTTGTGCCAGCGTTTGGCCCCGCGCCTGCGCCAGCTTGTCCAGTGCTGCGACCGATGCCAAAGCGCTGGGGGTGATCGTATCGGGCTTTAGCGATTTGCCCTGCGCGGCCCGGCTGTTTTCGGGAATCCCGCCCAGATATTTCTTGGTCAAAATCCCTTGGGCCAGCGGGGTAAAGGCAATGGACCCGACCCCAAGCTCGGCCAGTGTGTCCTTTAGCCCGTCTTTTTCGACCCAGCGGTTCAGCAGGTTATAGCTGGGCTGATGGATCACGCAGGGCGTGCCAAGATCGCGCAAAATCGCCACCGCTTCGCGTGTGCGGGCCGAATTATAGCTGGAAATCCCCACATAAAGCGCGCGGCCTGACCGCACGATATGGTCCAGCGCGCCCATGGTTTCCTCTAGCGGGGTGTCGGGGTCAAAGCGGTGCGAATAGAAAATATCGACGTAATCCAACCCCATCCGTTTCAGCGATTGGTCACAGGATGCGATCAGATACTTGCGGCTGCCCCACTCGCCATAAGGGCCTTGCCACATGTTATAGCCCGCCTTGGAGGAGATGATCAGCTCATCCCGGTAGCCCTTGAAATCCGTGGCCAGAATATCGCCAAACGCCTCTTCCGCCGAGCCGGGGGGCGGGCCGTAGTTGTTGGCAAGGTCAAAATGCGTGATGCCATGGTCAAACGCCGTCTGGCAAATCGCGCGCTTGGTCGCATGCGGCGTGTCATAGCCGAAATTGTGCCACAGCCCCAGCGAGACGGCAGGGAGTTTCAGCCCCGACTTGCCACAACGGCGATAGGTCATTTTGGAATATCGGTCTTCGGCGGGCATATATGGCATGGCTGGCTCCTATGTCTGGTATGGCAGTTTTGGGCAGTTCGGGGGCTAAGTGCAACCCCCGCCATTTCATCTTGGCCCAAATACCTCTCTGCCGCTGCCTTACGCTTTCATCTTTGCCCAAATACTCACGCCGTCTGCCGTCACACGAACCTGTTCCACAGATTTTCAAGCCGTTCTTGCCGCCCGGACCGGGCCTCTGGGTTCACGTCGCGCGCCAGTACATCTTGGGTAATGCTGGCCAGATCAGACCGCAACATCGCCTGTGCTGCGTCCGTTTCCCAACCGGCATAGCGGGTCTTGCGCAAGGCTTCCAAACTGCCATCGGCAAGGCACGCCGCCGCCGCTTTCATCGCGCGCGCGCAGGTGTCCATCCCGCCGACATGGGCAAGGATCAGATCCTCGGCATCCAAGGATTGCCGCCGGATCTTGGCGTCAAAATTGGTACCGCCAGTAGAATAACCGCCCGCCCGCAAAATCTCATAAAACGCGAGCGCTTTTTCGACGTGGTTGTTGGGGAACTGGTCGGTATCCCAGCCCGATTGATAGTCGTTGCGGTTCATGTCGATTGAGCCGAAAATGCCAAGGCTCGCCGCCGTTGCAATCTCATGTTCAAAGCTGTGGCCTGCCAGGATCGCATGGCCTTGCTCGATGTTCACTTTTACTTCTTTTTCAAGACCATAGCGGCAGAGGAACCCGTAAACCGTGGCCACGTCATAGTCATATTGATGCTTGGACGGTTCTTGCGGTTTTGGTTCAATCAAGATCGCGCCCTTGAACCCGATTTTATGCTTATACTCGACGACCATCTGCAAAAACCGGCCCATATTATCGGCCTCAACCCGCAAGTTGGTGTTCAGCAGCGTCTCATACCCTTCGCGCCCGCCCCACAGCACATAGTTTTCACCGCCCAAACGGTGCGTCGCGTCCATGCAGCCTTTTACCGTGGCGGCGGCATAGGCAAACACATCGGGATCAGGGTTGGTGGCAGCCCCCGACATCCAGCGTTTGTGGCTGAACATATTGGCGGTGCCCCAGAGCAGCTTGGTATTCGACGTCTCCATCTTGCCCGCGAAATAATCGGTGATTTCTTCCAAATTGCGCTGGCTTTCAGCGAAACTGGCGCCTTCGGGGCGTGCATCGGCATCGTGGAAACAAAAGAACGGCATGTTCAGGATGTCGAACATCTCAAACGCCGTATCGGCCTTTAGGCGGGCCAAATCCATCGTGTCACCAAACCACGGGCGGTCCA
>CBDTUV010000316.1:0-3260 GCA_965363575.1 uncultured Pseudorhodobacter sp.
GACCCGCGCCATGGTGGCAAGAGTGTGTGCGTGGGATATTGGCGTGGGATTGGGGTTGCATTTTTGGCCGAGTTTTTTGGCGGGGTGAAAACCTGTGCTTGAACAGCCCCCCCCGACCGCGCTAGGGAATGGGCTCCCTATATATGAGGCAGTCATGAGCGATCCAATCGACCAGTATTCCGTCACAGCAGATGAGCTTCGCGCTTTTATTGAGCGTTTTGAGCAGTTGGACGCTGAGAAAAAAGACCTTGCCGAACAGCAAAAAGAGCTGATGGCCGAGGCGAAGGGCCGCGGCTATGACACCAAGGTGCTGCGCAAAGTGGTTGCCTTGCGCAAGCGCACGCCCGATGACATTGCCGAAGAAGAAGCTGTGTTGGAACTGTATAAAACCGCGTTGGGTATGCAGTAAACGCGGGCATGGTTAGTGGCCATGGCTACGGGGCCAGAAATGTGACCCCGTCCATGGCCATGATCCGCGACACGTCTTGGTCATAGGCCAGCGTGGTCCGCTCAATCAACTCTTCGGTCCAGCCTTCCATCTCAATCGGGAAGTCGATCTGTTCCGGCAGCACGAACTTGTCCAAGAACGCCGAGACGACACGGCGGCGCTGGGCGATGTTTTGGGGCGGGTGGCTTTCAACATAGGATGCCATGCGTTGCATTCCATCGGCGGACATGATGGAGGCGATCAGATCATCGGTATCGGTCAGCGTCACGTCATCCGAATGGCCCGACACGGCCTTGAGCACCTCGGGCCAGAGCAGCGGGGTGTCTTCGTCGCACCACACGGTGATTGGCACATCGGGGTTGGTATCGCGCAGGTCGGCAATCAGGGTTGACCAGCGCAGGGTGTCCACCTCTACCCCGTCCATGAATTCGGCATAGCTGCGCCCGCTTTGCTTTTGATAAACGGCGGGGACAAAGGTGGCAGGGTTGCGGATCGCCAAGTGAAATTCAGCGTCGATGCCCGGAAACACCTGACAAAAGGCAAACATCCGTTCTGCGCCGGAACTGTAAATACCGCGCCGAATGGCACCTTGGGCATAGCCCAAAAAGTTATCCCAAGACAGGATAAGGCGATCAGCCTCGGATTCTGACATGATTTGGTCAAGCACAAGGGCTTGGGTGTCTTGGGTCGCGGGTTGACCTTTTAGCGCCATTGCGGTGTCACGCAGCAAGGTGCGGTATTTGGCAGGGCCGGGGACAATGATCCCTTCAGCAGCCAGAACGCCGCGATTTTTCAGCAAACACCGCATCAGCCGCTCTTCGTCCGTACAATGAGCACCGAGGTGATAAACAATCCGCATCAAGACCTTCCAAATAGTCTGGTGTCGGGCCGCTGTGCGCTGCCCGCGTGTCACGATTTCTGGGCGACGAGATGGCGCACCGAGTTGGCTGGACTATACGGGCTTTTCTGGACAGTTAAACCGCTTTCCTATATCGGGTGGATTTATGACCAAGCAAAACACTCAACATCCCCCAATTGCGGCGCGCCAGCGGGCGGCGTGGCCTGATGCGTGGTCATTGGGGGCAGGGCTGATTGCGCTGTTGGTGGTGGCACCCGTGCTGTCGGTGATGTGGTTGGCGTTTCATCCGGTTGAAAACATCTGGCCGCATTTGATGGCAACGGTTTTGCCGCGATACTTGGGCAATACGTTGTTTTTGATGGGCGGCGTTGGGGTTTTGACGGCGCTTGTGGGGACGGGGGCTGCGTGGTTGGTGGCGATGTACCGCTTTCCGGGCAGCCGTTGGCTGGACTATGCGTTGCTGTTTCCGCTGGCGATACCGGGCTATGTGGGTGCCTATGCGTTGGTCGATTTCTTTGATTATTCGGGGGTTTTGCAAACCGCGCTGCGCGCGAGTTTCGGGTGGGAGTCTGCGCGGGATTATTGGTTTCCCGCCGTGCGCACCCGGACAATGGCGGCGATTGTGCTGTCGGCGGCCTTCTACCCTTATGTCTATTTGCTGGCGCGGGCGGCGTTTCGCGAGCAATCGAATGGCACTTATGAGGTGGCGCGCGCGCTGGGCACTGGTCCCTTTGGGCTGTTTTGGCGCGTGGGCTTGCCGCTGGCACGGCCTGCCATTGCGATGGGCGTGGCGCTGGCCTTGATGGAAACCGTGGCCGATTTTGGCACGGTTGACCATTTTGGCGTACAAACCCTGACGACGGGGATATTTTCTGTCTGGTTGTCGGGCGGCAATGCCGGGGGGGCGGCGCAGATTGCGCTGGTGATTTTGGCGATTGTTGTGGCGCTGTTGGGGGTGGAACGCCTGAGCCGCCGCAACGCCCGGTTTCATCAAATGTCGCGTGCGGCCCGCCCGTTGGAACCGCACCGTTTGCGCGGGGTTGCGGCGTGGGGGGCAACGGTGGCGTGTTTGATCCCGTTTGCGGCAGGGTTCGTGCTGCCCGTGGCGGTGATGCTGGGCCATGCGATCAAAAAGCCCGAGGCTTGGGTGTCGAAAGGCCTGTTCCAAGCGCTGGGCAATACGATTGTGGTGGGGGGTATTGCGGCGGTGCTGACGGTCGCGGGGGCGCTGTTTTTGGTGTATGGCGTGCGGATGGCCAAGCGGGGGTTTCCGCGGTTGGTGCTGCCTGTGACATCGGTAGGCTATGCGGCCCCCGGTACGGTCTTGGCGGTGGGGTTGCTGATCCCGCTTGCGGCGCTGGACCACCGGATTGCCGATGGGATTCTGGCGCTTACGGGATTTGACCCCGGACTGTTGCTGACCGGCACGGCGGCGGCCTTGGTGCTGGCCTATTTCGTGCGGTTTTTTGGGATTGCGCAAGGGGCGGTTGATTCGGCCTTTGGCCGTGTCTCGCCCTCTTTGCCACTGGCCGCGCGGTCGCTGGGGCGGGGTGCGGGCGGCACGTTGCGCGATGTATATTTGCCCTTGATGCGGGGGTCAGTGGCGACGGCGTTGCTGTTGGTTTTCGTCGATTGCGTTAAGGAATTGCCCGCCACGCTGCTGCTGCGGCCCTTTAATTACAACACGCTTGCGACCCGTGTTTATGAACAGGCGAGCCTTGAACGGTTGGGCGATGCGGCCCCTGCGGCCCTGTTGGTGATGGCCGTGGGTTTGGCGGCAGTGTGGGTTATGGCACACACAAATCGTGCTTAAAATGCGCGGAATGCCATTCCCGCTCTTGCACGCTCGGCGCGCAGCGGTTATCCAGTCCGCGTTGCCCCTATAGCTCAGCTGGTAGAGCATCTGATTTGTAATCAGAGGGTCTGCGGTTCGAATCCGTATGGGGGCACCAT
>CBDTUV010000317.1:0-3248 GCA_965363575.1 uncultured Pseudorhodobacter sp.
CCGTGCCATAAGGCATCGCGCCAAATTCGGCGCCTTCCTTATGCAAAAGCTCCCAAAACGCGGCACCAAGGCTGGCCGGAACCGCGATTTCATAGGAAAGTTCACCCGAAAAGCTGATCCGGTAAACCCGCACCGGAAAGCCGCCCAAGCTACCATCTGCGAATTGCATGAAGGCCAAGCTTTCCTTGGACACATCCATTCCGCCGATTTTTTCAAGCAATTTCCGCGCGTTAGGACCAACAACGGCGATTTGCGCATATTGCTCGGTGACGTTGGCGGTATAGACTTTCCAATCCCACCATTCGCATTGCAGCCAATCTTCCATCCAACCATGAATACGGTCGGCCCCGCCCGAAGTAGTGTGGCAAAGCCAGGTGTCTTCATCAATTCGGGCGACAACGCCGTCATCTGACAGGAACCCTTGCTCGTTGCACATCAGCCCATAGCGGCATTTGCCGACGGCCAGATTGGACATCATATTGGTGTATAACATATCAAGAAAGCGCCCGGCATCGGGGCCTTTGACGATGATTTTGCCAAGGGTTGAGGCATCTAGCAAACCAAGGTTTTCGCGGGTGTTGGTCACCTCGCGCTGCACAGCTTGTTCGTGGGTTTCGCCGCTGCGTGGATAGCAATATGGTCTGCGCCACAGGCCCACGGGTTCCCAGTAAGCCTTTGATTTATCATGCCATTCATGCATTGGCGTACGGCGCAACGGTTGGAACACCTCACCTCGCGCCTCACCTGCCAAAGCGCCAATTGTCACCGGCGTGTAAGGGGGGCGGAAGGTAGTGGTGCCAACTTGCGGGATGGTGGCTCCCAGCGCTTGCGACAGCACGCCCAGACCGTTGATATTGCTGAGTTTGCCTTGATCGGTCGCCATGCCCAGCGTGGTATAACGCTTGGTATGTTCAACCGATGTGTAGCCTTCTTGCGCGGCCAATTGGACGTCAGACACTTTTACGTCGTTTTGGTAATCGAGCCACATTTTGGACCGCAACGCGATGGGCGCCCCTTGTGGCATCACCCAAATTGGAGGGATTTCACCTGTCTGTTTTGCGTATGCATCCCGTATGCCATCCGTACATACAATTTCGGCGGGGTCATAAACGCCTGCGGCGGCACCGACCACAGTGACCATCGCCGCGCCATCATGGTTTAACGGAGGGCGGGCAGGATCGGGGACAAAGGCGGAGAGCGGGTCAGACCATGTGAGCTTGCCACCGCAATGGGACCAAAGGTGGACCACGGGCGACCAACCGCCCGACATGGCGACCGCATCACAGGCGATTTCTTCCATCACGGCACCTTCGCCGGCTTGCAAGCACACCTGCACACCCGTCACGCGCTTGCCACCTTTGACCTTTGCAATGCCGCGACCGGCCTCTACCCGGATGCCCAAAGCGCGGGCGCGGTTTGGCAAATCGCCGGTCACGCTTGCGCGCGCATCAAGGATGGCGGGGACGGACAGACCCGCCTCTACCAGTGCAATCGCGGTGAGGTAGGCATCGTCGTTATTGGTGACGACCACGGTACGATCACCCGGAGAAACCGCAAAGTTCACGACATAATCGCGGACCGAGGCGGCCAGCATCACACCCGGAATATCATTGCCTGCAAAGGACAAGGGGCGTTCAATAGCACCCGTTGCGGTTATGATATGGCCCGCGCGAATACGCCAGACCCGCTGCTTTGGGCGGCCATCCATCGGGGTGTGATCGGCCACACGCTCATTCGCCAGCACATAGCCGTGATCGTAAACCCCGGCCCCCATGCAGCGATTGCGCAAGGTGACATTCTTCATGGTTTTCAAGGCATCAACGGCAGATTTGACCCAATCTTCTGCCGGTTCATTTTCAACCATATCGCCGTCAACCACGGCGCGACCACCCCAATGGGCGGTTTGTTCCAACAGCATCACGCGCTTGCCGGCTTGGCCTGCGGTCAACGCTGCTTGCAGCCCTGCAATACCGCCACCGATGATCAGCAGATCGCAAAACGCATAGGCATATTCATAGCGGTCGGCGTCGCGTTCCTTGGGCGCAGGGCCAAGCCCTGCCGAGTGGCGGATGATGGGTTCAAACACATGTTTCCACGCCGCGCGCGGGTAGATGAAGGTTTTGTAGTAAAACCCGGCCGGCAAGAAGCGCGAGAGGTAGTTATTGGCCACCCCCACGTCAAAGTCGAGGCTGGGCCAGTGGTTTTGACTGCTGGATTCAAGGCCCGAAAACAGTTCGGTCGTGGTGGCGCGCTGGTTGGGCTCCACGCGGTCGGCGCGGCCAAGGGTGACCAATGCGTTCGGTTCTTCGGGGCCCGCCGCCACGATGCCGCGCGGACGGTGGTATTTGAACGAACGGCCCACCAGCATTTGGTCATTGGCTAGCAGGGCCGAGGCAAGCGTGTCGCCCGCATGGCCGATCATACGGCGACCGTTAAAGGTAAATTCGGCGCGGGTGGAGCGGTCGATCAGACGGCCGCCTTTGGCGAGACGTGTGCTCATTTGTAACCCTCCCAGTCCGGGCGTTTCTGTTTGATTTTGGCGACGAGATCAGCGGGCGGCCCGGAGGATTGGGCGGGGTATGTGCCGAAAACTTCGAGCGTGTTGGTATCACGCGCCGCGAGGAACCATTTGCCGCAGCCGTACGCATGGCGCCAGCGTTCAAAATGCACGCCTTTGGGGTTTTTGCGGGCGAACATATAGGATTCGAATTCTTCGGGCGTGGAGCCCGCGCCGTAGCGTTTCAGATGCGCCTCGTAACCCGGGGCGAGTTCGGTTTCGTCGGCTTGTACGCCGCAATAGGGGCATTGAAGGGTTAGCATGTTTGGACCTCGTTTGTGTTCCAAAGCCGGGGGCGCTGCCCCCGGACCCCCGGGATATTTTTAAACAGAAAAAGCAGCATCAATGGGCCACCCCTGCGGCGACGGATTCGTCGATGAAGCGGCCTTCTTTGAAGCGGTCCATCGAGAAGGCGGCGGCCAAGGGGCCGGGCTCGCCTTTGGCCATCAGTTCGGCCATGGCCCAGCCGGAGCCGGGGATCGCCTTGAAGCCACCGGTGCCCCAGCCGCAGTTGATGAAAGTGTTGCCCAGCGGGGTTTTGGAGATGAGAGGCGAGCGGTCGCCGGTCATATCGACGATCCCGCCCCATTGGCGCAGCATTTTGAGGCGGGAGATCATTGGGAAGGTCTCAACAAGCGCGCGCAGGGTTTCCTCAATATGGTGGAAGCTGCCGCGCTGGGTGTAGTTGTTG
>CBDTUV010000318.1:0-3243 GCA_965363575.1 uncultured Pseudorhodobacter sp.
GGGGTAGGGGTTGTGGGGGCAAAGCAGGGGGGGGGGCTGTCTGCCCTCCCCCTTGACCCCCCTCCCGAGGATATTTGTGAACAGAAAAAGAGGGTCAAAGATGGGTCGCGTGCTTTCGGTTGCATCGGAATGTGTACCGCTGTTGAAAACAGGCGGTTTGGCCGATGTGGTTGGCGCGTTGCCACAGGCGCTTGCAGGGCAAGGTTGGGAAATGCGGGTGTTGATGCCCGCGTACCGCAGCGTTTTGCCGCAAGCCAAAGGCTGGCCCGTGGTTTGGTCTGACCTTGATCTGTTCGGCGGGCCGGGCAGGGTGCTGGCGGGTAAGGTGGCCGGGATCTCTATGTTGTTGCTGGATGCACCGCACCTTTATGACCGCGAGGGTGGGCCGTATTCGGGGCCGCGTGGCGATTGGCCGGACAATGACATCCGCTTTGCGGCCCTCAGCTGGGCTGGGGCTGCGATTGCGCGTGACGGGTTGACGGATGGCTGGCGCCCCGATGTGCTACATGCCCATGATTGGCAAGCAGGGTTCGCGCCGGCTTATCTTGCCTATTCGGGTGCGGCCGTGCCAAGCATTCTGACCATTCACAACATCGCGTTCCAAGGCTTTGCGCCCGCACATCGCTTGGCGGCCTTGCGCTTGCCGGCCGACCAATTCTACCCCGATGCGCTGGAATATTTCGGTGGTCTGTCCAGCCTGAAAGCAGGCCTGATCACCGCCACCAAAATCACCACCGTTTCGCCCAGCTATGCGGGTGAGCTGCGCCGCGCCGAATTTGGCATGGGGTTACAAGGGGTTATCACCGCGCGGGCCGCCGATGTATCGGGTATTTTGAACGGCGTTGATACCGATGTCTGGTCGCCCGAAAACGGCCCGCACCCCTATTCCGCCCGCGCGCCCAAAGGCAAGGCCCTTGCCCGCGCCGCCCTGTGCAATGTACTGGGCCTGGATGTTCCCGGCCCCTTGGCGATTGTCATCAGCCGTCTGACCGATCAAAAAGGCATCGACCTTATCCCTGAAATCGCCGCCAATTTCATTGCCGCAGGCGGCGGCCTTGCCGTCTTGGGCAGCGGCGATCCGGCACTTGAGGCGCAGATGCGCGCGCTGGAAACCCAATATCCTAACCGCGTCGCCGTGCGTATCGGCTATGATGAAGACCTGAGCCGCTTGATGTTTGCAGGCGGTGACGCCGTCCTTGTCCCCTCGCGGTTTGAACCCTGTGGCCTGACCCAGATGTACGGGCTGCGCTATGGCACCTTGCCGGTGGTGGCATGCGTGGGCGGCCTTGCCGATACCGTGATCACCGCCAACCCCGCAGCGCTTGCCGCAGGCGTGGCCACGGGGCTAACCTTTCACCCCACCGATGTGCCGGCCTTTGATCTGGCCATGCAAAGCTTGATCCGCCTGCACGGCGACCCAAAAACCTGGAACCAAATGGTCAAAAACGCCATGCGCCACCCGGTAGATTGGGCGCAAAGTGCCAAAACCTACAGCGAACTTTACGCAGGCCTTGTTTTGTGACCCGAGCGCCCATCCCAAACGCCCACGCGGGCAGCGCCTTAAGCTTGGGCGCCACGCTCACAAGCGACGGTGTCAATTTTGCCTTGTTTTCAGCAGGCGCCACGCAGGTTGATCTGTGCCTGTTTTCCCCCGATGGCAAGCGCGAAGAGGCCCGCATCCCCATGCCAGACCGCCAAGGCGATGTCTGGACAGCACGGGTGGATGGCCTGACCCATGGCGCGCTTTACGGCTACCGCGTCCACGGGCCTTATGCGCCCGAACAAGGCCAGCGTTTCAACCCCCATAAACTGCTGCTTGACCCGTATGCCCGGCAATTTGCAGGCTCGTTGCGTTGGTCTGATGCGCTGATGGGCTACAAGGTCGGGGCCGCCCGCACCGATTTGTCGATGGATACCCGTGATTCAGCCTCTTTCATGCCCAAATGCGTGGTCACCAAACCGGCAGACCCGGCCACGCCCGGCCCAAACCATCCCTATACCAATACCGTGATCTATGAGGCCCATGCCAAGGGCCTGACCATGCAGCACCCCGATATCCCAGTGGGCCTGCGCGGCACCTACCTTGGGCTTTGCGCCAAACCGATGCTCGACCATCTGACCAACCTTGGTGTTACGGCAATTGAACTGCTGCCCGTCCACAGCTTTATCGACGATCGTTTCCTCGTCTCTCGCGGTTTGCGCAATTATTGGGGCTATCAAACCCTTGGGTTCTTTGCCCCCGATATGCGTTATGCCAGCGCCAATGCCCAGGCTGAGTTTCGCCAGATGGTCGATACCTTCCATACCGCAGGCATCGAGGTGATCTTGGATGTGGTTTATAACCATACCGGCGAGGGGGATGAGCTTGGGCCAACCCTTGCCTACCGTGGTCTTGATAACGCCAGCTACTACCGTTTGCGCGATGGTGGCCGCTATTACATCAATGATACCGGCACCGGCAACACACTGAACCTGTCGCATCCGATGGTGCTGCGCATGGTGATGGACAGTTTGCGCTATTGGGTCCGCGATATGGGGGTGGATGGGTTCCGCTTTGATCTGGGTACAGTGTTGGGGCGCGAAGGCCCCGGCTTTGACGGCGGGTTTGACCCCGGCGCAGGCCTTTTGGATGCGATACGCCAAGACCCAACGCTGGCCCGCGCCAAGCTGATCGCTGAGCCTTGGGATATTGGTCCCGGCGGCTATCAACTCGGCAATTTCCCGTATCCCTTTGCGGAATGGAACGACAAGTTCCGCGATGGTACCCGGCGGTTCTGGCGGGGTGATGCCGGCATGGCCCCCGATTTCGCCGCCCGTCTTTTGGGTAGCGCAGGTCAGTTTGACCACCACAACCGCCCTGCCACAACGTCGGTAAACTTCCTGACCGCGCATGATGGCTTTACCCTGACCGACGTCACGCAATTCACCGTCAAACGCAATCTGGCGAATGGTGAGGATAACCGCGATGGCCACGGTGACAATCATTCTGACAATCTGGGGGTCGAAGGGCCAAGTGATGACCACGCCATCACTGCCGCTCGGGCCTTGCGCAAACGCAATATGCTGGCCACGTTGATGCTGGCCCAAGGCACCCCGATGCTGCTGGCAGGGGATGAATTGGGCAATTCACAAGATGGCAATAACAACGCCTATGCCCAAGACAACCCGACCGGATGGGTCACATGGGACGGGGCCGATGCAGCACTTGCGGCCTTTACCGCCCGCCTCATCGCCTTGCGCCGT
>CBDTUV010000319.1:0-3193 GCA_965363575.1 uncultured Pseudorhodobacter sp.
TGCATCTGTGCAACCGTGATCCCGGCGTAGTGGGCAACCACTACGACGCCAGAGCGTTCAAAGATTTGGCCGAGTTCCTCGACCACTTTCTCTTTTTGTGCTCTATCCACAGTTTCACTCCAAGTTTTGGAGCCCAGACTCAATATCTGGCCTCCGGCTCATATTAGCCCCCCTTAAAAGCGGGGCATTCGGGTCCTTTACGGGTCCCGAGGCCAGATCACCCGAGGAAATCCCCGGAAAATTGTCTCGATCCCCATCTCAGGCAGGAAGATTAAGGGCAGATGCCCCCCCACCGTCTCGGACAGGACAGGGCCATTTGGTGGCCCCGCCATCCTTTCCCCGAAGGGTCCGGAATTCTTGTTGGGCGGTGGGTGTAACCCCACCCCCCGAATTTACTTGGCCGCAGCCGAAGCCATATCCACAGCAATCCCTGGGCCCATTGTCGAAGACAGCGAAATCTTCTTCAAATAGGTGCCCTTGGCGCCCGCTGGGCGTGCCTTGGTGACTGCGTCAACAAAAGCGCGCACGTTTTCAGCCAGCTTTGCCGCGTCGAATGAGGCTTTGCCGATACCCGCATGGATAACGCCAGCCTTTTCAACCTTGAACTGCACTTCGCCACCCTTGGCATTGCCAACAGCGCCGGCCACATCCATCGTAACCGTACCCACTTTTGGGTTTGGCATCAGGTTGCGTGGGCCAAGGATTTTGCCCAAACGGCCAACCAGCGGCATCATGTCTGGGGTTGCGATGCAACGATCAAAATCAATCTTGCCGCTTTGGATGGCTTCCATCAGGTCTTCTGCGCCAACAATATCTGCACCAGCAGCCGTTGCCTCATCTGCCTTCGGGCCACGTGCAAACACCGCCACACGCACGGTTTTACCAGTGCCGTTCGGCAGCGTAATAACGCCACGAACCATTTGGTCTGCGTGACGTGGGTCAACGCCCAAGTTCATCGCAATTTCCAGCGTTTCGTCAAACTTGGACTTTGCATTCGCTTTGATCAGTGCAACCGCATCATCAACCGAGATCAGGTCCTTGCCAGCAAAGGCTTCCCGCGCCGCGCGCGTCCGTTTTCCAAACTTTGCCATGACTTATCCTTTCACCTCGATACCGCAAGAGCGGGCCGACCCAAGGATGATCTGCATTGCGCCTTCGATATCGACGGCGCTCAGATCTTTCATCTTGGCTTCTGCGATCGCTTTGATCTGCGCAACAGTCACGGTACCCGCCACTTCGCGGCCCGGCTTAACCGAACCCTTGGCGCGGTTACGCTTGCCCACAGGGGGCAGACCAGCCGCTTTTTTCAGCAGGTAGGATGCTGGTGCGGTCTTGGTTTCCAGGCTGAACGACTTGTCCTGGTAATAGGTGATGATGGTAGGCGTTGGTGTGCCGGGTTCCAAATCAGCGGTCTTGGCGTTAAATTCTTTTACAAACGCCATGATGTTCAAGCCGCGCTGACCCAAAGCTGGACCAACGGGTGGGGATGGGTTGGCTTGCCCCGCCTTAACTTGCAGCTTTAGCTGCCCAATAATCTTCTTGGCCATGTGGCCTCTCCTTTTATCACCGCGCCCCACAGTGGTGCGCATGGTTTAGTGGTTCGGTTTGCGCAAGGGTTGCCCCGAACGCGCGCCTCCCACGAGATCACGTCAGGCGGTTTTCGTAACCTGCGTGAATTCCAATTCGACCGGGGTCGCCCGGCCAAAGATCGAGACAGTAACCTTCAGGCGGCTATGCTCGTCATCAACGTCTTCCACCATGCCCGAAAAGCCTTCGAATGGCCCGTCGGTCACATTGACCTGCTCGCCAATCTCAAAGCGGATCAGGTTGCGCGGCGCGGCTTCGCCCTCTTCAACCCGGTTCAGAATCGCGTTCACTTCTTCGTCGCGCATCGGCATTGGCTTGCCTTGCGGCCCCAAGAAGCCCGTCACACGATTAATCGACGAAATCAGGTGGTAGCCCTTGTTCGACATTTCCATGCGGACCAGCACATAGCCGGGCATAAAGCGACGTTCAGACGTCACTTTCTTGCCGCGCCGCACTTCCAACACTTCCTCGGTCGGGACCAGAACTTCTTCGATCTCATCCTCAAGCCCGGCCTCAATGACGGAGGTTCTGATCTGCTCGGCAATCTTCTTCTCAAAGTTTGAGAGAACGCTCACCGAATACCAACGCTTCGCCATGCCTGCTTCACCTATCTGATCCAAGGCCTAAGCCTCGGTAATTCTTTGACATTAGGGCGGGTCGAGCCACCCCACGTAGAACAAAAAACAACGCGCGGACCGAATCGCCGCGCGTTTTTGTTCCTGATTGAGTGCCCGAATACAGCGCCACCCCCGCTATTTCAAGGGGGTAAGGGCAAATCGGGCAGCTTTCAGCCGAAGCTATTGATAACCACGCTTAGGCCGGTGCGGATGCCCAAATCGACCAGCGAAAAGAAGGTCGCGGTCAGAGCGGCCATGATAAACACCATGATCGTGGTCAAAACCACCTCGCGGCGGTTTGGCCAAACAACCTTGGAAACTTCGCTCCGCACTTGTTGGATGAACTGAAGAGGGTTGGCGTTTGCCATGATTGCGTCCTGACTGAATCTTGTGCTTATTACAGGCAGATAGCCGTTTGCGCACAAGGTTTCAAGCCCGCAGCAACCCCATCCCCCCCATCACAGCCTTTTCCGCGCGGCCCTTTTCGGCCAAGCGACGCTGCAACAACCGTTCAAACGGGTCAACGCTGGATGATTTAGCAGCGCCTTTGCGACCCAAGGCCGGAAGTTTGCGCAAAATAAACAGAACGGGCATCAAGATGATCGCGGCCAAAAGGCTGGCCCACAACCACACGGGCGGTGCCGTGCGCCACTGTGCAAACTGGGCCTTTACTGCCGCAATCCAATTTGCCGCTTTGACCCGAATGAACCCTTGATTGACAGCCATTGGCGCAGGCTTGGCAGCAGGCACCACCGCTGCAACAGCTTCGCGTGGGGCAACCGACACAGCCGCCGCTTGGGTTTGTGCCTGTGGCACAGCCACCGCTTGGGTTTGTGCCTGTGGCACAGGGGCCGCTTGGGCCTGCGGTGCAGCCAATGGCACCGTTTCGGCAGCCGATATTGGTGCAGCCTCTGTCATAATAATTTCTGTCATTTCAGACTTTAACCCAAATGTACCCATCAAGGACTGCACGCTTGGGATATTGAACG
>CBDTUV010000320.1:0-3174 GCA_965363575.1 uncultured Pseudorhodobacter sp.
GTTCATTTTCGGCCTCGTCCAGCAATTCGCGGATCCAGCCTTGGTCATCGCGGATGTGGCGCAGGGCGCGCAGGTGTTGCAGCAACCCGCCCACCATGCCCGGTACGGCGGCAACGGTTTCCAACACGACAGCGCGGTGACCGTAACGGGTTGAAAAGAAGGCATCTGCAAAGACGCGCATGAATTTGACCACCCCAAGGGCGATCCGGTCGCGCCGATCTTGCGGCGGGCGATGGGATGTTAGATCCAGCGAGCCCAACGGCTGCGGGCTGTGGTTATGTGTAGTGTTCAGCATGGAAGTTCTCCTTATGCGGAGAATATTTGCCTGCTGCGGGTGGGGTTCAAGGTGGCTGCGTCAGCATGTCCCTGTGGTGCAATGCGCCACGCGCGGGCCTATTCAGCTGCCAGCGGCAAGGATTGGCCATTCGCCCCGGTAATCTGGGCGATCACGCCGGATATCAGCGCTTGGAATGCGGCGAAATCGGCGCGGGGTTCTACGCGGGCCTCATCCAGGTACAAAGCACGGTCAATCTCCACCTGCACCACATGCTGACCGCGCGTGGGGCGACCGTAAGCTTGGGTGATATAGGCACCCGCAAAGGGCGTATTGCGGGCCACGCGCAGCCCTGCATCTTTGAACGCGGCCTCTAGCTGTTGGACCACCTCAAACCCGGCGGCGGCACCGAAACGGTCGCCCAAAACCACCTCGGGGTGGGGGGCGTGACTGCGGTGATGGGCCTCAATCGCCTCATGCGGCATGGAATGGCAGTCGATCAGCACGGCTTTGCCAAAGGTTTCGGTGGTGTCAAACATCAGCTTGCGCAGGCGGCGGTGATACGGGTGCCAATACTGGGTCAATCGGGCTTCGGCATCGGCCCGTGCCATGCGTTTCGTGTATATCGCGCGGCCCCCCGACACCACGCGCGGCACCACACCAAGGCCTGACGCAATGCGCGGATTGTGCGGGGTGTGGCTCACACCTTCGATCGCGGCGGGGTCAAGTTCATCGGCGGCGCGATTCAGATCTAGATAGGCGCGCGGTGCGCGGGCGGCCAGCAGCGGTGCGCCGTAAGCCGGAGCATCGGCAAAAAGTTGATCGACAAACGCATCCTCGGAAGACCGCAGAGTCAATGCGTCCAACCGGCTTTGCCCTTGAAACGTGCCTGCATAGTCACGACCGCTGTGCGGCGACGAAAAGACATAAGGCACGGTCTGCACATCGGGCAGAAATAGGTCAAAGGCGTCGGTCACATGCAAATCTCCTTGGAACAGGGTATAGCGCGGAATTTGGTTTTGCAAAATCCTTAAGCTTCTTTTGCTTACCAAACCTTACCCCTCGTGCGGGGCAATTGGGCGTGGGGTAGGACCTATGCAATTTTGTAGACATATCATTTTGGGATAAAAACCCGCAGCAGAGCCTCTAATAAACGCTTGAACCGGGGCGCGACTCCTTTTATAGCCCTGCCAACCGACGCGGTTCCGCCCGCGTCCTTTTCTTTGGTAACTTGGGTCCAAGGCAAAGACATGGCGGGATTGTTGCGGCTTGTGGGCGGTTAGCTCAGCGGTAGAGCACTACGTTGACATCGTAGTGGCCACTGGTTCGATCCCAGTACCGCCCACCATCTTGCCGCCTTCTTTTGGTTGCAGGTCCATCGTTCCCGCGCTATGTGGGGGCACAAGTTTTAATCGGCGCACGCGCGCCGCGATAAGGAGAAGACCCATGAAGGTCAAAAACTCGCTCCGCTCGCTGAAGTTGCGTCACCGCGACTGCCAGGTCGTGCGCCGCAAAGGTCGTGTCTATGTTATCAACAAGACACAAAGGCGTTTCAAAGCCCGTCAGGGTTAAGTGCGCAGGCCGACGCATGGTTTCATGCGACTGATATAAAAACCGCCATGGGGTTGCTCTGGCGGTTTTTCTATATGTAATCAGTAGGTTGATAAGATTCGTCCTTGAAGACGCGTGGCGCAGACTGCGACACAAAGCCCTAGCCTACGCACGCAAGATTGCAACAGAAGCCAGATTAACTTATCGGTATCGCTAAATAGGGTAACATCGGTCGCGCTACCCTTGCTAAAAACGACCACCACCACAGGGAAGACACCCGCCGCATGAATATACAGAACCTGAGCGATCCCGCTCTCTCTGCTGTGACGGACCAGAATCGGTCTGCACGTGACTGGCTTTTAATCCTTGCCAAATACCGCGACCCGAACCCAACCCGCAGCACGTTTGAGCTGTTGGTGACCCTTGTCCCCTTTGTGGCGATTTGGGCAGCGGCGATTTGGGTGCTGCCTTACAGCATGATTGCCGCGCTGGTTTTGGCGGGGGTGAACGGGCTGTTTTTGGTACGCCTTTTCTGCATTCAGCATGATTGCGGACATGCGTCCTTTTACGCAAATCGCAAGGTCAGCGATTGGGTTGGGCGTTGTCTAGGCGTGCTGACCTTGACGCCGTACCATGTTTGGCGCAGGCAGCATGCCATCCACCATTCGGGATCGGGCAACCTTGATCTGCGTGGAATTGGCGATGTGACCACGCTGACGGTTGAAGAATATTTGGCGCGGTCATCCTTTGGTCGGTTTATGTACCGGGTGTATCGCAGCCCGTTTACGCTGTTTTTGCTGGGGCCAGCCTATATTTTTCTGGTGCAAAACCGGGTGCCATTCGGGTTGATGAAATCGGGCGTGTCGTTCTGGATTTCGGCGATGGGCACCAATGCGGCCTTGCTGGTCGGTGTTGTGACCTTGATCTATTTTGCTGGCTGGGCGCCGTTTTTGTTGGTGGTTTTGCCGACATGGATCGTTGCCGCTTCAACCGGCGTGTGGCTGTTCTACGTGCAGCATCAATTTGAAGACACTCATTGGCGCAAGGCGGAGGAGTGGCAGTTGCATGAGGCTGCGCTGGAAGGCTCGTCCCATTATGTGCTGCCAAAGCCGTTGCAGTGGTTGTCGGCGAATATCGGGATTCATCATGTGCATCACCTATACAGCCGCATCCCGTTTTACCGCTTGACCGAAGTACTCAAGGATCATCCCATTCTGGCGGAAAGCCAGCGCATGACAGTTCGCGAAAGTATTTCGTGCGCACGCTTGCACCTGTGGGACGAAAGCCAAAAAAAGCTGCTGTCGTTCCGCCGGGCGCATTCGATGTATCTGGCAGCCTAAGCGGTTTGC
>CBDTUV010000321.1:0-3153 GCA_965363575.1 uncultured Pseudorhodobacter sp.
ATGAGGTCATGCCTTGGTGGACAAAGCGCGCATCTTCCGCCCCCACATGTTCGGCCAGATGGGTTAAAAAGGCGATCACGTCATGCTTGGTTGTGGCCTCAATCTCATCAATGCGGGCGACGTCAAACTGCACATCGCGGGCTTTCCACACCGCATCGGCGTTTTCGCGCGGGATCACGCCCAGATCAGCCATGGCGTCGCAGGCGTGGGCCTCAATCTCGTACCAAATCTTGAACTTGGTTTCAGGGGACCAGATGGCGACCATTTCAGGGCGGGAATAACGCGGGATCATGGGGCAAGGCCTTCTCATTAGGGCAGCAAGGATGGGCCATGCCATAGTCCGCGCGGGCCGCAAGGGCAAGCGGATGCGGGGCGTTTTGGGGGCTATTGCCCCATAAGCCTTGGATCAAACGGGTATTTTGTCAGGTTTTCATAGCCCGTTTCGGTGATCAGCACCTGATCTTCCAGCTTGATTGAAAAATCGCCGCCTTCGGGGGAAATCAGCGCCTCGACACATAGGCACATGCCGGGTTCCAGCGCATAGTCAAAGGCCCCATCGACCGCGTTGTCGGGGTAGGCGACCAGTGGCCATTCATCGCACAGGCCCACGCCGTGCATCATGCAGCCGTATTTCAGCGCTTGCATGTTGGCGGGCAAAACATGGCAGCCTGCGACCAGTTCGGGGATGGTCACGCCGGGTTTCAGCATCGCCATATTCTGCGCGATATGTTCTACCCCGATTTTCATGGCGTCAATCATATCGGGGCGGGGCGCACGGTCGCCTATCCACCACGTGCGCGAAATGTCGATGCAAATGCCGTAAGCGCCGATCAAATCGGTATCAAAGGCCACGATCTCATTGTTTTGCACGATCCGCTGGCCGCATTCTTGAAACCAAGGGTTGGTGCGCGGACCGGATGACAGGAGGCGCGTTTCGATCCATTCCCCACCGCGTCGGATGTTTTCGGCGTGCAGCACGGCCCAGATATCATCTTCGGACATCGTGCCACCCGGCACGCCTGCACGCGCCGAACGCTCCATTTCCGCCACCGCCGTCTCACAAGCATGGGAGGCGCAGCGCATGGCCAAAATCTCATCCTGGCCTTTGATGCTGCGGGCTTTTTCGGTGAGTTCTTCACCGGGGATCACCTCAAACCCCACAGCCTCTAGCGCGCGCAACCCGTGCAGCATGACTTTATCGACGCCGAGCCGCATGTTGCCGCTGCCGTGTTCTGCGATCACATCGCGCACTTCGCGGCTGAATTTATCGGCCGCGGGGGCAAGCCTATCGCCGCGATCAAAGTAGAAAAGGTCTGCACCTGTGCGTTGTTCGCGCACCAAGGGGTTGAATTTGCTAAGGAACATCGCCTGCTTGTAGTCCCAGACCACCATATAGCCATCAGCGCAGACAAGGCAGGCGCGAAAAGCGTTATGGGTGTTCCACAGCTGCATATTGGTGCTGTCGGTCGCGTAGCGGATGTTCAACGGGTCGAACATCAAAATGCCGCCATAGCCGCGATCGACCACGCCTTTGATCAAGCGGTTCAGGCGAAATTCGCGCATGGCGGTCAGATTTGGCAGCACCAGCCCCGCCGCCGCCCATTCGTTGAAGGCCAGCATCGTTGGGCCAATTTCCACCCGGTCATTGTCATTGGGGCTGCCATCGGCAAGGCGGTCGCCGCGCGTGGGGTCAATTTTGCGGCGGGCGGAATAAGGGACATTCATTGCGGCACCTCATTGGCTTTGGGTCAGCCTGATGGGCAAATGCGGTTTGCGCGCGCCCATTCGCGACGTGGGATTGTCGGTTTTCAAAGGGGCTTTGCCAGTTGCCACTGGTGCGCTATGGCTGCGGGATGCCGCCCATTTTGCACCACTCCTTGCCTGCCTTACCTTGGTGCGATCCGCGCCTTGCGCGCCTGCCCGGGCTTTTGCCGGTGGAGGGGGATGCGTGGCTGCTGCGTGATGAGGTGTTTGGCGCGCAGATGGCTGAGCGGGACAGATTACTGGCCACGGATGCCCCGGGGTATGGGATGATGCCGCAGGCGAGGGACGCGGCGGTTGAGGTTTATGACATGGTGCTGGCCAAGCTTAGGCAGGATCCGGGCTATGCCATCAGTGTCCATACCGCACGCCGCCCCGATGGGGTCGAGGTGCGCCTTGACCGAAGCCAGCCGCTGCAAACCCTTGGGCGCGTGGTGCAGGAAGATTTGTGCTTGATGGTGCCAGACGGGCAGGGCGCGCACATTTTGGGCGGTGCGATCCTGTGCTTTCCGGCCAGTTGGACGCTGGCGGAAAAACTGGGGCGGGCGATGGTGCGTATCCATGCCCCGGTGCCGGAATATGATGAAAGCATCGCGCGGCGGGTACAGCGTGTGTTGGACGGCGTGCAGGTGGGGCGGCCGATGTGGCGGATGAACCATAACCTTTATGCCAGTGCCGACCTGTTTCATCCGCGCGCCGAGGCTGACCCGCGCATGGATGCCAAAGCACAGTAATTGCGGGCGGAACGCCAGTGCTTGCTGCGCTTGCCCGAAACGGGGGCTGTGCTGTTTACGATCCACACCTATGTGATGCGATTGGCTGACCTTGCGCCGGACGCGCTTGCCAGCCTGAAGGCCGCGCATTCAGGTTAGGGTGTGCAGGGTTGGGCCTTGCCAAAGCGGCGGGCTTGGGGAAGTCTGGCGGCATCTTAAAGAAAGGCCACAGCATGACCGAACCGCGTTATAATCAACCCTTGGGTGGCAATGATATGCCACGTTTTGGCGGGCCTAACACGATGATGCGCTTGCCGACCCAAGCCACCGCAGACGGGCTTGATGCGTGTTTTGTGGGTATTCCGATGGATATCGGCACGTCAAACCGCCCCGGCACGCGGTTGGGGCCGCGCCAGATACGCGACGAGTCCCGGATGCTGCGGCCCTATAATATGGCCACCGGGGCGGCCCCGTTTGACCATTTGCAAGTGGCCGATATTGGCGATGTGCCGATCAACACGTTTGATTTGAAAAAATCGGTGGATATCATCACCGCCCATTACCGCGATATTCTGGGGCATGGCGCAATCCCGCTGACCCTTGGCGGGGATCACACGTTGTCTTGGCCGATTTTGCGGGCGATCAAAGAAAAGCACGGGCCTGTGGCGCTGATCCATAT
>CBDTUV010000322.1:0-3136 GCA_965363575.1 uncultured Pseudorhodobacter sp.
CCAGCGCCGCGGTAGATGTTGACGGCGGCCCCTTGCGTTGGGCTGGCGGTGGCTGTGACGTGGTGGGGAATGGCGTAAGGGCCGGGCAGAATGCGGCCTGCGTTACGGATGGGGGCAAGGGCGGAATAGGGCATCCAATGGCCCAGCGGAAAGTCGAAGTTCGCGCGCAGGCCAGTGGCGCGACCATCTGCGTTTATCTGCAGTTCGGCATGGGTTTGCGCACCGCGCCCTTGGGTGGCGGACAGAAAATCATCAGACCGGCTGGCCACCCATTTCACCGGACGCTGGAGGTTCAGGGCAGCGGCGGCGGTGATGAAATCCTCGGGCATAAGCGAGGCTTTGCCACCGAATGCGCCACCGACATCGGGGGCGATAACGCGCAAGCGGTCGCGGGGCAGGTTCAGCATGGCGCAAAGATCATCGCGCGCCCGTTGCGGCGTTTGGGTCGACAGCCAAACGGTGAGCGTATCACCCTCGGGGGTGGCAAGGGCTACGCGCGGTTCCATCGCAAAGGGGGCCAGAAGTGCGTGGTTTACTGTGGCAGAGATCGGGTTTTGAAAGGCGGGCAAGGGGGTGCCCCATTCAGCGGTGGTTTGGGGTGGGGGTGGCGCACCCGCCTCATCCACATCCAGCACGATCAATTCCAAAGCATCCCGCGCGATGGCGGGGCTGGTTGCCACAACGGCGACCACGGGATGACCAACCGCGCCGATGTGGGTCGTGGCCAGTGGGTCCATGGGCGTAAGATGCGCGTCTGGCAGCAGGGGGTTAACGCTGCTGGCCGCATGGGGGGGCAAGTCTTGGGCGGTAAAGACGGCGATCACACCGGGCAAAGCGGCAGCATCCGATACATCCAAGGTGGTGATGGTTCCCGCGCCAAAAGGGCTGCGCAGCAGGTCGAGGTACAGGCAACCATCGGGCGTCAGGTCACCGACAAACACCCCGCGCCCTTGCAGCAGGCGCAGATCCTCGCGGCGCGGCATGGCTGTGCCGATCCACGCGGGTGTGCGGTTTGGTGGGGCGTTCATCAATCGATCCTCCTACGGGCAGTTGAGCATTTGGGGAAGCATTAGGCAATCTGCCTGTGGCGGGAAAATGCAGCGGGGTGAAGGCCGTTCAAATTGGTCGTTGCGCCGCAAAGGTTTCATCGGCAGATTGGCGGGGAATGCGAAAGGAAATGCCATGCCCCACCCGTTAGTGACTCAGGCCGATATTGACACCTATCAACGCGACGGTGTTGTGATGATTAAGGGTTTGTTTGCAGATCATGTTGATACCCTGCGCGCGGGGGTTGAGCGGAACATGGCAGACCCCGGCGAATACGGTGCCGAGAACCTGAAACCCGGTGAGGGTGGGCGGTTTTTTGACGACTATTGCAATTGGCAGCGCATCCCGGAATTTGAGGAGGTAATCCGCAAGTCGGCCGCAGCCGAGGTTGCGGCGGATTTAATGGGGTCGGGCCGGGTGCAGGTGTTTCATGACCATGTGTTGGTCAAAGAACCCGGTACGTCCAAGCCGACGCCGTGGCACCAAGATGGGCCGTATTACTTTGTCGAGGGGATGCAAAACGTCAGCTTTTGGTCGCCGCTAGACCCGGTGCGTGAGGCGTCTTTGCGCTGTGTGGCGGGGTCGCACCTTTGGGAAAAGCCTGTGTTGCCAACGCGGTGGATGTCGGAAACCAATTTCTACCCCAATCCGGATGACTACATGCCCGTGCCTGACCCCGATGCCGAGGGCATGGATATTCGCGAATGGGCGATGGAGCCGGGGGATGCGGTGGCGTTCAATTACGGCACCTTGCACGGGGCGCGGGGCAACAATGCAGGCACACGCCGCCGGGCGTTTTCGTTGCGATTGCTGGGCGATGATGCCCGCTATGTCGAGCGGCCGGGGCGGACATCGCCGCCATTTCCGGGGCATGAGATGGTGCCGGGGCAAGTGCTGCGCGAGGATTGGTTTCCGGTGATTTTTCAGCGTTGAAGGGTTTTTCCCATCCCCGCGCTGATGCGGGCTGGGATGACTGTGCAGATGGCGGCACCCACGGCGCAATTGTCGGACGCTGTGCCTGTGCGGATCATCGACCCGCCAAAGCGCGCAGCACGTTGTGGGGCAAGGCGGGGACGTGGTTGCCGCCCTGACCTGTCATCGGTTCGGCTGCGACCATTGCGTTTAGGATGGATTCCTCAACCGCTTGGGCGGTGGCGAGGAAATAGGGGTCCATCGCCTCATCCGGGATAAACTGGGCGGTTTTGATGCCGTGGCCGGTGATATCGGAATTGGCGGTGGAAAAGGCCAAGAACAAATCGCCAGAGCCGTGATAGGCATGCCCGCCCACACGACCAATGCCAAAGGTGGCACGGCGGGCGAGGCGTTTGAGTTGATGCGGCAAGAATGGTGCATCGGTGGCGATAACCGCGATGATTGAGGAGAGCGACAGATCGGGGGTGCCTTGGTGCATCGCGGGTTCAACCAAGTTCAAGCGGTGGCCCAGCACGGTCAGATCGGCACGCGCGCCAAAATTGGCCTGCACAAAGACGCCGAGGGTAAAGCCATCTGGCATTTGGCGAGAGGCGGTGCCGGAGCCTGCTTTGAAGCCAAAGCACTTCATCCCGGTGCCGCCGCCCACCGACCCTTCGGCCAGCGCGCCGTTGGTGGCGGTGTTGATCGCGGCATAGACATGGGCGGGGGTTACATGAAAGCCATTGATATCATTCAAAAACCCGTCATAGGTTTCGGCGGCGACAGGCAGTGCGAAATCATCGGCCAGCAAATCAGGGTAGGTTTCAACCGCCCAACGGATGGTCGCATCGCGGGTAGTGCCGCAGGAATTGGTGTTGGTGAGGGTGATGGGCAAGGACAGCTTGCCGACCTCTTCGATATAGTGCGAACCCGACAATTCGCCGTTGCCATTCAGGCTGTGAAAGCCTGCGAAAACCGGGTTACCCAATTGGGCCAAAGGCCGGGGCAGAATGGCGGTGACGCCTGTACGAATGGGACCATGGCCCAAGATTAGCGGACCATCGCCCGAGATCAGGGTGGTGTAGCCGACCGACACCCCGGCCACATCGGTGATCGCGTTTAACGGACCGGGCGCGCCGTCAAGGTTTAGGCCAAGCGCGCGGGCGCGGGGTTTTCC
>CBDTUV010000323.1:0-3123 GCA_965363575.1 uncultured Pseudorhodobacter sp.
CCTTCCGGCGTCGCAATCGGTGCGAAATACACCGGCAACAACAGTGCGTCATATTCGGCGGCAAGCGCGGGGTAAATTGCATCAAACTCGGTCTTGTAGTCTGCGCCAAAATTGCCGGGGGCCAACATCCCCACCAGCAAAACCGGCAAATTCCGCGCCTTTGCGCCCTCCATGATCTGCATCAGATTGGCGCGGGCCTGCACCGGGGCCAAACCGCGCAGCATGTCATTGCCGCCCAAATTCACGATCAACGCATCCGCGCCACCGGCCAGTGACCATTCCAACCGCGCAGCACCGCCCGCCGTGGTATCCCCCGAAACGCCTGCGTTTATCACCTCGGCCGGCGTACCTTCTGCTGCCAACCACGCGGTCAATTGCGGCACAAAGCCATCCTCGGGCACCAACCCATATCCCGCCGTCAAACTGTCCCCCAGCGCCAAAATTTTCGGCACTCCTGCCCCATTTGCCCCTGAAATCCCCAAAATCCCAAGGCTTAGGCCAAAAACAACGTTGCGGATTCCCCGCGCAGCCCCATATCCAAGGCTAAGGCTAAAAGACCAAAGGGCAGATTTCATGACGACACCTATTTTGGCGCTGAACGACGCAGCGCTTACGCTTGCGGGCAATGCAGGCCCGGTTCCCATTTTGCGCGGCATTTCCCTAGAGGTCCAGCGCGGTGAAAGTTTGGGGCTTATTGGGCCGTCCGGGTCGGGCAAATCGTCACTCCTTATGATCATGGGCGGGCTGGAACGGGCCACCTCCGGGTCGGTCCGCGCCCTTGGCCACGACATGACCGCGATGGATGAGGATCAGCTTGCACGCTTTCGTAGGGATCATATGGGGGTGGTGTTCCAATCTTTCCACCTGATTCCCACAATGACCGCATTGGAAAACGTGGCACTGCCGTTGGAGCTGGGCGGGGTGCAAGACGCCTTTGGCCGCGCACAGGTCGAACTGGAAACCGTCGGCCTTGGCACCCGGATGGACCATTACCCCAGCCAGCTTTCGGGTGGCGAGCAGCAGCGCGTCGCCTTGGCCCGCGCAGCCGCCCCCCGCCCTGCAATTTTGCTGGCGGATGAACCGACAGGCAACCTTGACGGCAAAAACGGGGCCGCGATCATGGATCTGCTGTTTGGCTTGCGCGACCGGCATGATGCAACGTTGATCATGGTCACCCATGCGCCAGAACTGGCCGAACGCTGCTCACGCATTATCCGCCTGAAAGACGGCAAGATCGACACGGATGCGGACGATGTCCAGTCGCAAAAGGGTGCAGCATGAGCCTTCGCCTCGCCGCCAAACTGGCCCGGCGCGAATTGCGCGGCGGCATCAAAGGCTTTCGCATTTTCCTTGCGTGCCTCGCCCTCGGCGTAGCCGCAATCGCCGCCGTCGGCATGGTCCGCGCCGCGATTGAAGGTGGGCTTGCCGACCAAGGTGCGACCCTTTTGGGCGGCGATGCGCAGATGGAATTCACCTACCGCACCGCCACCCCGGATGAGCGTGCGTTCATGGACGAAATGGCCACCGCCACTTCGGAAATCATCGACTTTCGCTCTATGGTCGTGGTGGGCGACGACCGCGCGCTGACCCAGGTCAAAGCTGTTGATGCCGCCTATCCTTTGATCGGCACGGTTGAACTTGACCCGCCAATCCCGCTGGCAGACGCCCTCGCTACCCAAAACGACATACCCGGTGCCGTGATGGACCGCGTGTTGGTGGACCGCTTAGGCCTAGCCCTTGGTGACAGCTTCAAAATGGGCACGCAAAGCTTTCGCCTGAATGCCGTTCTGGTCAAAGAACCCGACAGCGCCACAGGCGGCTTTGGTCTTGGCCCCCGCACCATTGTACCAACCCCCGGCCTTGCCAATTCGGGCCTTGTTGGCCCCGGCAGCCTGTTCGAATCGCAGTACCGGTTGATGTTGCCCCCAGAAACCGACCTAGAGGCCGCCAAAACCCGTGCCGAATCCGCCTTTCGTGACAAAGGTTTGCGCTGGTCCGACAGCCGCCGCGCCACCCCCGGCGTTGCCCGCTTTGTCGAACGGATCGGGTCATTCCTCGTGCTGGTTGGCCTTGCAGGCCTTGCCGTAGGCGGTGTCGGCGTGTCCGCTGCCGTGCGCGCCTATCTTGACGGAAAAATCGCCACCATCGCCACACTCAAAACCCTTGGGGCCAGCGGGCGAATGATCTTTCAAACCTACCTCATCCAGATCGGCGCGCTGACCGTGCTTGGCGTCAGCCTCGGGTTAATCTTGGGCGCAGGCGTCCCCCTCGCCCTTTCCCCCTTGATCAAGGCCTCGCTGCCCTTCCCCGTCGCTTTCGGCCTTTACCCCGCACCGCTGCTAGAGGCTGCGTTTTACGGCGTGGTCACTGCGTTGCTCTTCACCCTCTGGCCGCTTGCCCGTGTGCAAAACGTCCGCGCCGCCGTTCTATATCGGGGTGGCGAAGGCCGGGTTGCGTGGCCAAACTGGGTGCATTGGCTGGCCCTTGGCGCGCTTGTCATCATGCTGATCGGCGGGGCCGCGTGGCTGTCTGGCCTTGCCTACCTTGCGCTGTGGTCGGCGGCTGGCATTGTTGCCGCCCTTGGCATCTTGTGGGCCACCGCCTTTGGCCTGCGCGCCGCCGCCCGCGCGATTGCAAGGTCTAAAATCGCCCGTGGCCGCGTCGGCCTGCGTGCGGCCCTCGCCGCCATCGGTGGCCCGCGGGATGAGGCGGCCTCGGTCATCCTCTCCCTCGGCCTTGGCCTGACCGTCTTGGCCTCGGTCGGCCAAATCGACGCCAATCTGCGCGCCGCCATCGACCGCGACCTGCCCGCCATCGCGCCGTCCTATTTCTTTGTCGATATCCAGAACGACCAGATCGACGACTTCCTGACCCGCACCAAGGCCGAAGCCGGCGTGACCCGCGTCGACACCGCCCCGATGCTGCGCGGCGTGGTGACCAAAATCAACGGCACAGATGCACGGCAAGTCGCAGGCGAACATTGGGTCGTGCGCGGCGACCGTGGCGTCACCTATGCCGCCACCCTTCCCCCCGGCACCACCCTGACCGGCGGCACCTTTTGGGCCGATGATTACACTGGCCCGCCACAACTGTCCTTTGCCCAAGAAGAGGCGGATGAGATTG
>CBDTUV010000324.1:0-3103 GCA_965363575.1 uncultured Pseudorhodobacter sp.
CGATTACACCATGTCCAAACTGGCCGGCAAAACTGTAGCCGCCGTAAAAGACAGCAGCACGGGCGCCGCCCTGCAATCCGCAGGTTATTACACTTTGGCACACGCAGGGTCTGGCATTAGTTTTCTGGGCACCACCACAGCAGGCGCCTCCATTGCAACCGGATTGGCGGGTGGTGCAAGCGGCCTTTTGGGCACAGTCAGCGCCATCGTCATGGCCCCCGCGACCCTTGTGATCGGCGGCATCGCCATTGTGGGCGTCGGCTCGTTTGAGGGCTACTGCTACTTTCAGGTCCAACGCATCACCGACCCGTATGAGGTGCGCAAAGTCATCGAAAGCGTCGCCGAGCATGATGACGCCGTGTCGATCGTGGCAACAGATGACGGCGACGCAATGGCACTTCAGTCTGAGGGTAAAACCAAGACCTATCTTTTGCGTAAACTTTATATCGCTGATGGCCAATTAAAGCACCGCGATTTAGGCCCTAACACCAACCTCGGCCCCGTCGCATTCACAGCCAAAGAACTCCCCGAGTAGGATGCGCATTCAATGCGCTCCACCCACCCCAAACGATAGGCCAGTGTTCACGCCGACACCCCATCGCACCCGCAAAACTCGCGATTCAAACCTTAACAACACCTTAAAATTCTTCACAAAACAAAACAAAATCAACATCTTACCAAACCATTCGCGCGCGATTCCGCACCCTTCCTTACAAGAAACTCTGCGGATCAATATCCACCGCCAGCCGCACATTATTCGGCAATCTTACCTGCGAAATCCAGTCTGAAATCGCCGCCTGAATCGCTGCATTTTTCTCGGCCTTCACCAACAATCGTACCCGATGCCGCCCCCGAACCCGCGCAATCGGGGCCGGGGCCGGCCCGAAAACCTGCGCCCCGATTTTCCGCAAGGGCCCATCCCTGCGGGCCAATTCCGCCCCCACATCAAACACCGGCCCCACCTCTGGCCCCGAGATAATTATCCCCGCCATCCGCCCATAAGGCGGCACCCCGGCCTGCCGTCTCTCGCCGGCCTCAGCCTCCCAAAACGCTTCTTCATCCCCGCCCAAAATCGCGCGAATAACAGGATGCTCCGGCTGAAAAGTCTGCATCATCGCGACCCCCGGCTTTTCGGCTCGCCCGGCCCGCCCCGCCACCTGCCGCATCAATTGAAAAGTCCGCTCCGCCGCCCTCAAATCCGACCCCGACAGCCCAAGATCCGCATCAATCACGCCCACCAAAGTCAGCAGCGGAAAGTTATGCCCTTTGGCCACGATCTGCGTGCCGATAATAATATCCGCCGCCCCCGCCGCAATCGCCTCGATCTGCTCTTTCAACGCCCGCGCCGACCCGAACAAATCCGACGACAACACCGCAACGCGGGCCTCCGGAAACAAGGAAACCACCTCCTCCGCCAGCCGCTCCACCCCCGGCCCCACAGGCGCCATTTTCCCCGCAACACCGCAAGACGGGCAAACCTCAGGCATCGGTTTCGTGGCCCCGCATTGATGACACATCAGCCGGTTCAAGAACCGATGTTCCACCATCCGCGCATCACACTCATCGCAGCCCACCTGCTCGCCACAAGCCCGGCACAAAGTTACCGGCGCATACCCGCGCCGATTGAGGAAAATCAAAGACTGCTCACCCGCCTTAACCCGCGCCGTCACCGCCGCCTCAAGCGTAGGCGATATCCAGCGGTTGCTGGGCAGCTTTTCGCCCCGCATATCAATCGCGCGCATGTCAGGCATTTCCGCCGCTCCAAAACGCGCGCCCAAATCCAGCCGCCCGTATTTCCCGGTCTTGGCGTTGACCCAAGATTCCAGCGATGGAGTGGCCGAGGCCAAAACAACCGCCGACCCACAAATCGCCGCCCGCAGCACGGCCATATCGCGGGCGTTATAGATCACGCCTTCTTCTTGCTTGTAGGAACTGTCATGCTCTTCATCGACCACGATCAGCCCCAAGTCCTGAAATGGCAAGAACAGCGCCGACCGGGCACCCGCCACAAATTGCGCACCCCCATTCGCCGCCATCCGCCACAAGCGCCGCCTTTCGGTCATCGTGACACCCGAATGCCATTCAGCTGGGCGAGCGCCGAAACGGGCCTCGACCCGGTTGATGAATTCAGATGTCAGCGCGATTTCCGGAAGCAGAACCAACGCCTGCCGCCCCGCCCGCAAACATTCGGCCACTGCCTCTAGATACACCTCGGTTTTGCCCGACCCGGTCACACCTTTCAGCAAGGTCGCCGAAAACCCGCCCATCGCCACTGATGCGACCAATGCATCGCCCGCCGCAATCTGATCGCCTGCAAGCCGCACGACCACCGCATCGGGATCAAGCCGCGGATAGGGCAGATCGCGGGGCGCGTCCTCTTCCAACACCACGCCTGACTTTACCAAGCCTTTGATGACCGATGACGTCACCCCTGCCAGCTCAGCCAATTCCGACAGGGTAAAGGACAAACCACCATAGTCGCGCAGCACCTCTAGCACCTTGGCGCGGGCATCGGTGGCGCGGGCAGGCTCTCCCTCTCCCAGCCGATAAACGCGGCGGGTGGAGGGCGGACTGTCCAGCCCCGGCGCGCGGGTGGCTAGGCGCAGCATTGCTTGCAAAGGGGTCAAGGTATAGTCGGCGGCACGCACCAAAAAGGACTGCATCTCATCTCGCATCGGGGGCACATCCAGCACCCGGTAGGCGGCGCGGAGTTTCGACGGGTCAATCCCACCAACACCCGGCCCCCAGACCACACCCAAAATCTTGCGCGGGCCCAGCGGCAGTTCCAGAAAGTCGCCCAAGCCGCAGCCACCTTCGGGCGCGCGGTAATCCAGCAAGGGGCCGAGGCTGCGGCCAAAGCTTTCGGTCACGGCCACGCCAATCACCTCACCCGCCTGCCAAAATTTTTGCGCCGCCATAAACCTGCCCGCTCTCTTTCCCTTAGCCTGCGCTTGAGGTATTACACCCCCAAACCCCGTAACAACACCCAAAGGACGCGTGCCATGAAATTCTTTGTTGATACCGCCGATGTCGAGGCCATCCGTGAGCTGAATGATCTGGGAATGGTCGATGGTGTCACAACCAACCCCTCGCTGATCCTGAA
>CBDTUV010000325.1:0-3102 GCA_965363575.1 uncultured Pseudorhodobacter sp.
GGATCCAGACCAACAGCATATTGCGCGACAAGGCGGTCAGGATGGGGTCTTGCGGGTCGGTGGCATCGACCACCTCACAGATGGATCCGCCACTGTCGCAGACAAAATTGCTGTAGCCATAAAGATCCACCGCGCGTTTGATGAAGCGTTCAGCATCCAAAAGGGCGGCTTTTTCGGCATCGCGGTGCTGTTCCTGGCGCAGGCAATATTCGGCAAAGGCCACGCCGCCAAGGTCGGGATTGCCGGGTTTGCCAAGGTAGGTGGACAAGGGTGCTAGGTTTTCAAAGGTAATGTTGGACGCGATATAAACGCTGTCGGTCATCAACAATTCGCGCAAAAGCGGGATTTTCATCGCCTCACGTTTGAAATTATCGGCAATAAATTCGCCCATGTAGCGGGTGCCGATGCGGTAATCGATGGAATAGTGGAACCAGCCCGCCCCATCGCGCAGTATGTTCGAGTGATGGGTTTTGCCAAGCCCGGACATACCAAACAGTAAGACCTTTTTGGCGGCGTCTGCCTGCCAATCCTGGGATGAGTTGTAAAGCATGGAACCTCCGGCGCTGGACTGCTGGGGAGTGATAGCGCGGAGAGCGGTGAAGTTCACGCGAAAAAGTGCGGCGGCGATTTTTCCTGTATTGGCAAGGCGATGCGCGCAGGATTAGGGTAGTGCCATGCGTACACCGTTCATTTTGCTGTTGATGTCTTTGCTTGGGATGGCCGCGGCGTGGTCCGTGCCGGATTTGGCATTGTTGGCTGGCTTGTCTGCGCTGGCCAGCCTTGTTTTGCTGCTGCTTGCATGGCGGCGCAAACCGGAGGCGCGCCCCGATGCGGCACAGCCCTCGAAAGGGCTGTTTCGCAAAAGGCGGCCTAAACAGGCCGAGAAGTGGATTGTCGTGGACGGGTCCAACGTCATGTATTGGAACGATAACACGCCAAAGCTGGAAACGGTTTTGGCGGTTGTGCAGCAGTTGGTGGCGCTTGGCTATGCGCCCGGTGTGATGTTTGATGCCAATGCCGGGCATTTGCTGGACGGGCGGTACATGCACGACGGGGCGATGGGCAAAGAGTTGGGGCTGCCGAAGGAACGGGTGATGGTGGTGCCAAAGGGGGTGCCGGCTGATCCCTATATCTTGACCGCCGCGCGGGATTTGGGGGCGCGGATTGTGACCAATGACCGCTACCGCGACTGGTGGGGCGACCACCCCGAGGCGGCAGAGCCGGGGCATTTGATCAAGGGCGGGTACCGTGATGGGGCGTTGTGGTTGGATCTGAACCAGTGATTGGACATGCAAAAAGCCCCGCGGGATGCGCGGGGCTTTGAGTTTGATTTGGGTTGGCTAGATCAGAACGAGTAGCCGACCTTGATGCCAACGCCAACGGCTTTGTTCTTGGTGAAGACGCCGCGCGCAGTTGCCGCCGCGTTCAGCGCCGTTGTTGCGTCGCCAACTTTGACATAGGACACGCCGCCAGTGATCTTCATGTTGCCTTGGGTATAGACGGCACCCAGTGTCAGGCTTTTCTTTCCATCTGTCGGGCCCAAGTTCGACGAGAACCCTCCACTTGGTTTTTCATAGCCAACGGCTGCGGAAACAGCCCAGTTTTCATTCAGCTTGCGGCCAACACCGAGGTTAAAAGTGACGGTGTTTTTCGCATAGGATACAAGTGGAGTCGCAGGAGGATAGTTTGCGGGATCAATGCTGAACTTTGACCATTCCACCCACCTAACAGAGCCGAAAACCAATGTGTCTGCTGCAACACCGCTTTGGAACTCAAGGTTCACTGATTGAGGTGTGTTCACCGACGTTGTGCTATTCAGCGTGCCTCGTTCTAGAGTGTCGATCTTGTGCTTGATCTTGGAGTTGTATGTCAAAGCGACTCGCAGCGCGATTTCGGGTTTTTCATAGGCAACACCTGCGACATAGCCGACGCCCCCGTCTTTGCTGCCGACAACGGTGTAATTGCCAAGGGCCGGGAGACTTGCGATAGCTTCAAAGGTTTGATAACGGATACCGCCGAAAACCGAAACATTGGACGCCGTGCGGTATTTCAAAAGGCCAGTCACCGAAAAGGCATTCAGCTCGGCAGTGGAGCCAGCGAACGGATAGCCTGTGCCAACGGGATAGGACACGTCTGCGCCAAAGGGTTGGTCCACAATGATCGCGGCATCAAGGCTGTCATTAATGCTGTATTTCAAGCCGCCGCCCAGCTGCACATAGTTTTTAGCCATGTTGCCTGTTTTGGCAAGCGGGTTCAGGTTGAGACTGCCCGAGACGGACGGCGAAACATGGCCGATCGAAAACTCGACGTAATTGCCCTTTTCGAACAAGATCGCTGTCGATTGGTTAGAGCGCTCGACACCGCCGGCATGGGCTGCGGTGGCAGAGACGGCGACGGCCCCTAGCGTTGTGATGATTTTCTTCATGATAGCTCCTCCCAGAACTTGTTCCCTGCGGCGCGACAAAAGGACACCTTGAGCCCAGCGATAGGGAGGGGGGGGCGTCCGGTCAATTCGTGACGCTGCGTCAAAGTTTTAGGGGGGGGGAGTGTTGCACCAATGCACGTTTAGCGCGTGTTATGTTGCGGTTTTCACGGGTGCTGTGCGTGCGACTTTGGCGGCAGCGTTGCTTGCCCTTAGGTTAACCGTGATGCCCGCAAGGATAAGGGCCGCGCCAAGGACGAGGGCCGTTTCAAGCTGTTCGTCGTAGAGGAACCAGCCAAGGGCGAAGGCGACGGGCAGGCGGATGAAATCAATCGGGACGGCGACGCTGGCGGGTGCGAGCGAGAGTGCCGTGGTCAGGCAAAAATGCGCGGTCATGCCACACAGCCCGATCAGGACCAGCCATGGCAGCGAGGTGGCGGTGGGCAAGGCGATGTCACCGTCATGGCCCGCCATGATCAGGCCCATGACCAGCTGCATGCCGGTCAACCAGAACATGATCGACGCGATGGTTTCGTGGCGGGTCAGTTGTTTGGTCGCGATATTGGTGGCGGCAAAGCATAGGGCGGCCAAGGCGGCGGCGGCGATGCCGGGATCAAAGGCGGAGAAATCGGGACGGGCGACGATGAGCGTGCCGGTAAAGCCCAAGGCGGCGGCAATGA
>CBDTUV010000326.1:0-3099 GCA_965363575.1 uncultured Pseudorhodobacter sp.
GCGCTTGCTTGCTCGCTCGGTTCTGGCTCTGACGCTGGCTCTGGCCCAAACGCAGCCGACGGCAAGGTCGGGGCCTGTAAGGGGGTAGCTGGTTCAATCACCGCTACAACAGGCGTGGGCACAACACTTGCAGGCACGCTGCCCAACCCTGCAGCCAGTGGAACAATTTCTTTGGGCGCGGCTGTGCTGGAGGCTGTCCCTTCGGCACTTGCCACACGGCCCTTTTGCACGCCTATGCCACCTTGCATCACTTGGCCGGCGCCAAGCGCCACGGCCACAGTTGCTACGACCATCGCCAATTTGCGTTTTAAATCCATACCGGGCCTCCTACGGGGCGTGTCTGACCGTTAACGCCTAGGTGACAAGCAAGGCGCGGGCGTGGCGAGAATGTGGAATGTTTCCAACATTTCGAAACAATCCCGCCATATCGCGGCCATAAACCAAAGACGCAAAACCGGCGCAAAAGAAAACGGGGGCTGGTTTCCCTGCCCCCGTCTGTCGCTGTTTTCGTGTCCGCTTTGGGTTAGGTAAGCCGCCCGTGGCAATGTTTGAACTTATTGCCAGATCCGCAGGGGCAGGTGTCATTGCGCCCCGGATTGCCCCAGCTTTCGGGGTCATTCTCATCAAAGCCCGGCTTTGCCGTTGCACTGGACCCCGCGTCCGCCTCTGGGGCCGCCGCATTGGTCGTTGCGGCCCCTGCCGCCGCACGCTGCTGCGCCAAAAACTGCTCCATCGCAGCCTTTTGCTCGGCCTCGGTCAACGGGCGCACTTGCGACAAGCGCAGCGTCACATCTTGGCGCAAGGAATTGAGCAGCGATTCAAACAACCCAAAGCCTTCGGTCTTATACTCGGACAGCGGGTCGCGCTGCGCATAACCGCGGAACCCCACGACTGACCGCAAATGCTCTAGCGTCAGCAAATGCTCGCGCCACTTGGCATCAATCGTCTGCAACAACACCTGCTTTTCGATGTTGCGCATCGTCTCATCGCCAAAGGCTTCCAGCTTTTCGGCCATTTTCACGTCAGACGCCGCACAAATCCGTTCGCGCATCGATTCTTGGTCAACGCCTTCTTCCTTGGCCCATTCCAAAATCGGCAGGTCCAGCGCCAGCTTTTCAATCACCGCCGCATACAGCCCCTCAGAATCCCACTGATCGGCATAGGATTTCGCCGGAATATAGTGATCCACCAAATCCTCAACCACCTGATGGCGCATATCCTCGGCAATCTCGGACAGATCTTCTGACTGCATGATCTCCAAACGCTGGCTAAAGATCGCCTTGCGCTGGTCGTTCATCACATCATCAAACTTCAGCAATTGCTTGCGGATGTCAAAGTTGCGGCCTTCGACCTTGGCCTGCGCCTTTTCCAACGATTTGTTGACCCAAGGGTGAACAATCGCCTCGCCTTCTTTCATGCCCAGTTTGGACAGCACAGAATCCAACCGTTCGGACCCGAAAATCCGCATCAGGTCATCTTCCAGCGACAAAAAGAACGACGACCGCCCCGGATCGCCCTGTCGGCCCGACCGGCCACGCAGCTGGTTGTCAATGCGGCGCGACTCGTGGCGCTCAGTGCCCAGAACGAACAGGCCACCGGCGGCAATCACGCGGGCTTTTTCATCGGCATGTTCTGCCTCAATCCGGGTGCGTATCTCATCCGGGTGCGCTTCGGGGTCGGCGGCCAGCGCCTCTAGCACCTTCATCTCCACGTTGCCGCCCAGCTGAATATCGGTGCCACGTCCGGCCATGTTGGTCGCAATCGTCACGGCGCCAAACTTGCCCGCATCGGCCACAATCTGCGCTTCTTGCTCATGCTGGCGGGCGTTCAGCACATTATGCGGCACGCCTTCGGTTTTCAGCAACTCTGACAACGACTCAGATTTTTCGATCGAGGTGGTGCCAACAAGAATAGGCTGCCCTTTGGCATGCGCCTCTTTGATCGACTCAACCACGCCTGCAAACTTGTCCTTTGCGGTGCGGTAGACTTGGTCGTGTTCATCGATACGCGCAATGGGGCGGTTGGTCGGCACTTCAACAACGCCGAGGCCGTAAATTTCCATGAACTCCTCGGCCTCGGTTTTCGCCGTGCCGGTCATGCCGCCCAATTTATTGTACAGACGGAAATAGTTTTGGAACGTGACCGATGCCAAGGTGATATTCTCGGGCTGAATGGCCACGCCTTCCTTGGCCTCGATTGCCTGATGCAACCCGTCCGACAAGCGGCGGCCCCGCATCATGCGGCCCGTGAATTCGTCAATCAGCATCACTTCACCGTCCCGCACCATATACTGTTGGTCGCGGTGAAACAGCTTATGCGCCCGCAAGGCTTGGGTGACGTGATGCACCAAAGTACTGCTTTCGGGGTCATAAAGGTTCTGCTCTTCGGGCAGCATCCCCGCTGTGCGCAGGCGGTTTTCAATGAACTCGTTGCCCTCATCCGTATAGGTCACGTTGCGGGTTTTCTCGTCCAGCTTGAAATGCTCGGGCAAAATCTCGGGGATCAGCTTATCCACCGTGGTGTACAGCTCGCTGCGATCCGTGGACGGGCCGGAAATGATCAAAGGCGTGCGCGCCTCATCAATCAGAATGGAATCCACCTCATCGACAATCGCATAGAAATGCCCGCGCTGTGACATGTCCTCGATGGTCGATTTCATGTTGTCGCGCAGATAGTCAAAGCCCAACTCATTGTTGGTCGCATAGGTAATATCGGCGCGGTATGCCTCTCGCTTTTCGTCATCGGCCTGATACGGGTACACAACCCCTGTGGTCAGCCCCAAAGCGCTGTAAACCTTGCTCATCCATTCGGCATCGCGCTTGGCCAGATAGTCGTTGACCGTCACGATATGCACGCCCTTGCCCGCAAGCGCGTTCAGATAGGCCGGCAAGGTCGCCATCAGCGTCTTGCCCTCACCCGTCTTCATCTCTGCGATATTGCCTTGGTGCAGGAAAATCCCGCCCTTCAGCTGCACGTCAAACGCGCGCAACCCCAGCGCGCGGCGTGCCGCCTCGCGGCAGTTGGCAAAGGCTTCGGGCAGCAGGGCATCAAGGCTCTCGCCCCCTTGCGCCCGCACCGACAAGGCCTCCGTCTTGGCCT
>CBDTUV010000327.1:0-3099 GCA_965363575.1 uncultured Pseudorhodobacter sp.
TTGGTGCCCAGGAGAGGACTCGAACCTCCACGCCTTGCGGCACACGGACCTGAACCGTGCGCGTCTACCAGTTCCGCCACCTGGGCAGGTGTCGTGATGCGCGATGTAAAGGGGCGCCGCAGGACTGTCAACGGGGATCAAACAAAATGATACGGCCTTTTGTTGCTTGTTTGAGCAGGCGCGGGGGGATATGCAGGCAAACAAGTGAAAAGCTTTCCAGATGGAGGCAAGACGGATGAGCAAACTGGTCACAATCTATGGCGGTTCGGGGTTTGTTGGGCGATATATTGCGCGGCGGATGGCAAAGGCGGGCTGGCGCGTGCGCGTGGCTGTGCGGCGCCCGAACGAAGCGCTTTTTGTCAAAACCTATGGTGCGGTTGGACAGGTAGAGCCTGTTTTGTGCAATATTCGTGATGATGCATCAGTGCGCCGCGCGATGGTTGGTGCGGATGCGGTCGTAAATTGCGTAGGCACCTTTGATATTGGCGGAAAAAACAACTTTCAGGCTGTGCAAGCCGAAGGGGCTGGACGGATTGCGCAGCTTGCGTCCGAAGAAGGTGTATCGCACCTTGTTCAAATATCAGCCATCGGGGCGGACGCCACGTCTGCAAGTGCCTATTCGCGCAGCAAAGCCCAAGGCGAAGCGGCGGTTTTGGCGGCTTTTCCGACTGCTGTGATCTTGCGCCCTTCGGTGGTGTTTGGGTCAGAAGATGCGTTCTTTAATCGCTTTGCAGGGATGACAAGAATGGGCCCCGTTTTGCCCGTTATCGGCGCAAATACGCGGTTTCAGCCAGTCTTTGTCGATGATGTGGCCAAGGCGGCCGTTATGGGTGCCGCGGGTGCTGCAGCGCCGGGCGTGTATGAGCTGGGCGGGCCGGAAGCAGCAAGTTTCCGTGATTTGATGAAGCGGATGTTGGCGGTGGTGCAGCGTAATAGGCTGGTTGTGAACATTCCGTTCGTATTTGCGACAGTGATGGCTGGCGTCTTTGATTTTCTAGCCTCTGCGACCGGTGGGTTGATTTCCAACGGCGTGGTAACGCGCGATCAGGTGAAAAGCCTGCGGGTTGACAATGTGGTCAGCGAGGATGCGAAAACTTTTGCAGATCTGGGCATCACACCTGTCACGATGGACGCGATTTTACCGGATTATCTGTGGCGCTATCGCCCGTCTGGGCAATATGCCGCGATCAAAGACAGCGCCAAAAACCTTCGTAGAAGCTGATCTTTAAAGGGGCCAAGGCATGGCGGATACAACGCTGGCAGCCCTATTTCTAGGGGTTCTCGAAGGATTGACCGAGTTTATTCCGGTCTCCTCAACCGGGCATATCTTGCTTGCTGGGCACTTTATTGGCTTCGAAAGTTCGGGCAAGACGTTTGAGGTGGTTATCCAACTGGGGGCTGTGCTGGCGGTATTGTCGGTTTACGCGGCGAAACTGTGGACGGTGTTTCGCGATGCGCCTCACAGTGTCGAGGCGCGGCGGACCATTTTATCAGTGCTGATTGCGTTTTTGCCAGCAGTGTTCATCGGTGTTTTGGCGCATGATTTCATCAAGACTGTTCTGTTTGAGAGCCCCCGATTGATCGCGATCATGCTGATCTTGGGCGGTATTGTTTTGGTTTTTGTTGACCGGATCGCCCCTGTGCCACGCTATGATGACGCGATGAAATTGCCCTTGGGCATGGCGCTAAAAATTGGTATTATTCAATGTCTTGCGATGATCCCCGGGGTGTCGCGTTCGGGCGCTACGATTGTGGGTGCGTTGATGCTGGGGGCAAACAAACGGACTGCGGCCGAGTTTTCGTTTTTCTTGTCGATGCCGACAATGGCCGGGGCCTTTGCTTATGATCTGTATAAAAACCGCGATGTGCTGGATGCCAGTGCAATCAACGAAATCGCGATAGGGTTTGTCGCGGCATTTTTTGCAGCCGTTCTGGTTGTACGCTGGCTGCTTGGCTATGTCAGCCGCCATGGCTATGCGCTGTTTGGCTGGTGGCGAATCATCGTGGGCGGGTTGGCGTTGGTGGCGCTTTCCTTGGGGTATTGAGGATTTAGGTAAACTGTACTTACCTATATATCCTAAAAAGCGACAGCAAAACTTACCCATCTAGCAAAATACTGGTAATTGAGTCAGCATTGCTGACTTTTATTATGCTTTCCTGCGCAGTATCAAGTCCTTCTTATCTATGACCGTCAGGGAGGCGCCATAATGGCCAAGGAACGGATGCTCCGCTTCGTTAATGTTGCTCGGGAGATGCCCGAAAAGCGCCCGCCTAACTTGCGCGCCCAAGATTTCCATGAGATTTACCGCGAGTTCGCAGTCGAGAAGGCCGCAGAACAAGCAAGCCGGTGCAGCCAATGCGGCGTGCCATTTTGCCAGACGCATTGCCCCTTGCACAACAACATCCCTGACTGGCTGCGCTTAACCGCCGAGGGGCGCCTGCAAGAGGCGTATGAGCTGTCGCAGGCGACCAACACCTTCCCCGAGATTTGTGGCCGGATTTGCCCGCAAGACCGGTTGTGTGAAGGCAATTGCGTGATTGAGAAATCGGGCCACGGCACCGTGACCATAGGGTCGGTTGAGAAGTATCTGACCGATCTGGCCTGGGAAAATGGCTGGGTAAAGCCGATCAAGCCGGGCCGTGAACGCACGGAAAGCGTGGGAATTATTGGCGCCGGGCCGGGCGGCCTTTCGGCGGCGGATGTGCTGCGCCGGGCGGGGGTGCAGGTCACGGTTTATGACAGCTATGACCGCGCGGGCGGGTTGATGACCTATGGCATCCCCAGCTTTAAACTGGAAAAAGACGTTGTAATGCAACGGATTGAACAGTTGGAAGTTGGCGGCGTGCAGTTTGTTTTGAACTGTACTGTGGGCAAGGATCTGACGTTCGACGCGATCCGCGGGCAGCATGACGCTGTGTTGATTGCGACGGGCGTGTACAAATCGCGCGATTTGCCGGTGCCGGGTGTGGGTGCCAAGGGCATCGTGCCTGCGTTAGAATTTTTGACGGCCAGCAACCGCAAAAGCTTTGGCGATGATGTACCAGACTATGACAATGGCACGCTGAATGCGGCGGGCAAGCGGGTTGTGGTGATTGGGG
>CBDTUV010000328.1:0-3090 GCA_965363575.1 uncultured Pseudorhodobacter sp.
AGGTGGATTTGGCCAAGATCCCCAAATTCAATGAAAGCGAAGGGCATGGGCCGACGCGTGCCCATCCGGTCGAGGATTATTTCGACGATTTGTCGATGCATTTGGTTTGGGAAATTTACAAACGCGATTTCCAGCTGTTCAAATATGACTTTGAACATCCGGGCAACAAGTTACCCATCGGCGAGATTGATCTGGAAGAGGTTCACGCAAAGTTGGGGGATTGACGCAGAGAGGAGGCGTAGCTACCTCCCTTTTGCCCAATGGCAAATCCCCCCCGCGAGGTATTTTTACCAAGATGAAATGGGGCGAAGAGTTCCGGTCGACGCCTTGGCGCGGTCTTTGACCCAAGTGCCAAAGGCGCAGGCTGAAGGCCCCAGCGGGGCTTGAAGCCTGCGCCCCCTGGCTTTTAGATCACGCCGTGTTTGGCGAACAGGTCCATCAATTTCGCCTCGGGGCGCGCGCCAATATGGCTGATCACCTCGGATGCGGCGATATTGCCCATGTGGGCGGCGGTTTCCAAGCTGTGACCATTGGTGATGGCCCAGAGGAAGGCACCGGCAAACAGGTCCCCTGCCCCGGTTGCATCGACGATTTTGGTCGGGATCGCAGGGACATGCCAATGCTGCCCATCTGACAGCACATGTGCGCCGTTGGCACCGTCCGTACAGGCCACAATCGCCACATCCTTGGCCGCCGCCTGCAGGGCCGCGTCATAGTCAGTGGTTTGATACATCGACAAAATCTCGGCCCGGTTGGCGAAAAGTAAATCCACGTCTTCGACGATCATCTTGCGGAACGCATCGCGGTGGCGTTCGACGCAAAAGGCGTCCGATAGCGTGATCGACACGCGACCGCCCGCCCCCTTGCAAGCATCAATTGCATCGGCAAAGGCTTGGTGGCTTTCGGGACCATCAAAGCGGTAGCCTTCCAAATAGATCCATTCGGCCTGTGACATTTGGTCTGCGTCAATATCGGCCGGGGTCAGAAATTCCGACCAGCCCAGATAGGTGTTCATCGAGCGTTCGCCGTCAGGTGTCACAATTACAATGCAGCGGCCCGTTTCATGGCCACCATCCTTGGGCGCCATTGCCGTTTCATACACAGCACCCTGCGCGCGCATATCATGCGCAAAAATCGCACCCAGCTGGTCATCCTTTACCTTGCCGACATAGGCCGTGCGCCCACCCAGATGGGCGATGCCCGCAATCGTATTGGCCGCAGACCCGCCCGAGATTTCCTTGGCCGGGCCGATGGTGCCGTAAAGTTCAACCGCACGGCTCATGTCGATCAGCTGCATGATGCCTTTGCCAATATCGTTAGCCTCCAAAAACGCGTCATCGGCGTTGGACAGGATATCCACCATCGCGTTGCCAATACCGACCACCTGAAACTTTTTCATATCGTTTTATCCTCATAAGGGCAGAGATCGCGGATCGGGCAGATACCGCATTTGGGGTTGCGCGCCACACAGATGTAGCGGCCATGCAAGATCAGCCAGTGATGTGCATGCTGTTGAAATTCGGCAGGAATATTATCTTCAATCGCGCGTTCGACGGCGTCGACATCGCGGCCCGGGCAAATCCCGGTGCGGTTGCCGATGCGAAAGATATGCGTGTCGACAGCCTGTGCAGGCATGTGAAACCACATGTTCAGCACCACATTGGCGGTTTTGCGCCCCACACCCGGCAAGGATTGCAAGGCCGCACGGCTGGACGGCACTTCGCCTGCGTAATCATCCACCAAAATCTGCGCCATTTTCATGACGTTCTTGGCCTTGTTGCGGTAAAGGCCGATGGTTTTGATCGCCTCGGTCAAGGCCTCTAGCCCAAGATCAAGCATCTTTTGCGGTGTGTCCACCGTGGCGAACAAGGGCCGCGTAGCTTTGTTCACACCAATATCAGTGGCCTGTGCCGAGAGGGCCACGGCGACCAAAAGCGTGTAGGCATTGGTGTGGAACAGTTCACCCTGCGGTTCCGGCTCAATCGCCTGAAACCGGGTGAAAATCGCGCGCATCGTTTGATAGTCAAGCTGCTTTGCCATGGCCACCGCTATGCCCAAGTTGGGGCTGTGCTGCAAGCCTTTTGGCGTATGATTTGCGCAGGAAACGGGTCGCGTGCGGCCCGGCACGACGTTAGAGTGAGGCAAGGATAGGAGACAGCAATGCCAAACGATCTGAGCGAGGGTTACCATTTCAACGTCATGCGCCGCGCGATTGATGCGATTGACGCACAAGATGGCCCCATTCAATTGGAGCAACTTGCCGCCCAAATGGGGATGAGTGCTGCGCATTTTCAGCGGCTGTTTTCGCAATGGGTCGGCGTGTCGCCAAAACGCTATCAGCAATATCTGACGCTGGATCATGCACGCCGCCTGCTTGCCGACCGCTTTACTGTGTTGGAAACCAGCCTTGCCACCAACCTGTCGGGTACCGGGCGCTTGCATGATCTGTTTTTGCGCTGGGAGGCGATGAGCCCCGGAGACTATGCCAATGCTGGCGCAGGGCTGACGGTGTTTTGGGGCTGGTTTGACAGCCCTTTCGGGCCTGCCCTTGTGATGGGCACCGAAAAAGGGATTTGCGGGATCGGATTTGCGTCTGAGATGGGCGAGGCAGCGGCGATGGAGGATTTGACCCAGCGCTGGCCGCGCGCCGAGTTTGTCGAAGATGCAATGATGTTGCGGCCTTGGGTGCTGACGGCATTTGGCGCGAGTCCCGTCTTGGACAAAGCCCCACTGTTTATGATTGGCGCCCCTTTCCAGATTAAAGTGTGGGAGGCGTTGATGCGCATTCCATCAGGCCATGTCACGACATATTCCGAGATCGCCGCAGCCATTGGGCACCCGCGTGCGGTGCGGGCAGTCGGCACGGCCGTGGGGCGCAACCCGGTCAGTTGGTTGATCCCGTGCCACCGCGCCTTGCGCAAATCGGGCGCGCTTGGCGGGTATCATTGGGGTTTGCCGGTAAAGCGCGCCTTGCTGGCATGGGAAGGGGCGCGGGCCGATCACGATGCCGCAGGCTAATTGGCTGAATTCCGCCGAATTGTTTTTCATACCGGGTGCAGGCTTGGGCATTTAGGTGTAAGAAGGCCTGCT
>CBDTUV010000329.1:0-3074 GCA_965363575.1 uncultured Pseudorhodobacter sp.
TTCAGTTCTGGCGCGACCTTATGGCGGGGCAAAAGGCGCGTCAACACCCAAAAGTTGAAATAAAGTGTCGTTTAGGCGAATAAAACTTATCGAAAGTTACAAAACTGAGTATTTGAACGTAAGAAGCACGAAACTTGTGGTGGAAAATTGCGCTGCTTTCTTTGACGATTTTAGGTATTTGGGCCAAGATGAGATAGCGCGGTCAGTTTCCGGTGCCTTGGAGCACACCATGTTCCATCGCATAGCGCGTCAGACCTGCGGTCGAGGAAATGCCCAATTTGCGTTTGATATTCTTGCGGTGGGTTTCCACCGTGCGCACGGAAATATCCAGGATCTGTGCCACATCTTTATTCGATTTGCCTTGGGCCAGTTCCAGCAAAATCGTTTGCTCGCGGCTGGTCAAAGCCTCACGCGCGCCGCCAGTCGCGGGTTTGATAGCGCTGGCAGCCCCTGCGCAAAGATATTGCGCGCCGCCCATTACGGCATCAATCGCGGTCTTGATTTCTTCGGTGGGCACGTCCTTCAGCAAATAGCCCATCGCGCCATGGCTAAGGGCGGTGCTGATATATTCAGGGCTGTCATGCATCGACAATATCAGGATCCGCGTGTCGGTGCGTTGTTCGAGAATGATCTCGGTCGCGTTCAGCCCGTTGACCTGTGGCATGTTCAGGTCAAGCAGCATGACATCGGGGTCCAAGCTTGCGATTTGGTCAATCGCCTCGCGCCCGTTGCACAAGGTGCCGACCACCTCAATATCATCATAGGTTTCCAAAATTGCACTGATGCCTTGGGCGACCATCGGGTGGTCATCAACAATTAGAACGCGGATAGGGGCTGTCATGCAGTTGCCTTTGTGTCTTGGCCGAGGGGCTTTTTGCTGGTGGCATTGCTGGGCGTATTGCTGGCGGGGGTCAACATATGGGTCAGCGGCACCTGCGCTTCAATCGTCAATCCGCTGCTGGTCGAAACTACCCGCAAGCTGCCCTCCAAACGCTCCATCCGTTCGGCCATATTGCGCAAACCCAGGCCGGGGGTGTCGGCACGGCTTGCAGGCCGTCCGCGTCCATTGTCCTCGATCCGCAAAACGGCACCAGTTTTGGTACCGCGCACCAGCATGGTCACCTCGGTCGCGCCCGAGTGACGTTCGACATTCGTAAGCGCCTCTTGGGCGATCCGAAACAGGGCAATCTTGCTGTCTTGGTCCAATCGGTTGCGGAAGGGGTTGGTTTCAAAGTTCACCTTGATCCCGGTGCGGGTGCCGAACTCTTCGGCCATCGATTGCAGGGCAGGGCCAAGGCCGAGGTCATCCAGCACGCCAGGGCGCAAATCGCGGCTGATGCGGCGTACTTCTTGGATGGCGCCATTCAAGTGTTCAATGCCCGAATTCAGGCTGTCACCGGCGCGGGTATCACCCGTGGCCTGACGGCGGCGTGCCAATTCCAGCGTATATCGTACACCAACCAAAATTTGGCTGATGCTGTCGTGCAATTCGCGCGCCACGCGGCTCCGCTCTTCTTCTTGGGTGTCAAATACACGCTGGGTCAGCGCTTTCAGCTTATCCTCGGCCAAGCGCCGCTCGCGCAGGTTCAAAAACAAGCCTGACAAAAACACCGCAAAAACGGCGGCCAAGGTGATTGCGCCGATATATACAAAGGTTCGCTGCACCCGTGCTTCGGTTTCGGCACGGGCTGCGGCCACCGATGCCAGTACATCATCTATGAAAATCCCGGTGCCAATCGCCCAACGCCAATCTTGCAGGCCTACGACATAGGATACCATCGTGGCACTTTCGCCTGTGCTGGGCTTTGGCCAAGTATAGGTGTGATAGCCCGACCCTTGCCGCGCCATGCGGATCAACTCGTCTACCACGGGTGTGCCGTTGGCATCTTGCAGCCCGGCCCAATTCTTTTCGATTAACCAGGTTTGGCGCGGGCTGACAAGGTTGGTGCCGTCATAATCATAAACGAAATAGAAACCTTCATTGCCATAGGTCATGGCCGCCAAAACCTGCAACACTTCGCGCTTCGCCGCCTCATCATCCGGCAAAGCGTTGCCATAGATCGGGCCAAAGGCCGTGCGGGCAATGGACAGATAGTTGCGCAGCTCGGCCTTTTTGGCCGCGATCAACTGCGCTTCAAGCCCTGCAATTTCGCGGTCTGCCACCCCGCGCGATTCGCGCACAACAATAAAGCCAACTGTCAGCATCGCCAAAACCAACGGAAGCGTCGCCAAAAGAAAAACCTTTTGCCCATAGTTTAAAGTTTTGCTGAAAAACCGTGCCAGCTGCCGCACCCTGTGTCATTTCCTTCCAAGCCTTGGCTCAAACCCACGAATCGTAAGAAGCCGTTGATCGAACCACTGCGTCAATGGCCCTGCTCTTGGACGTGACTGCTGCTTTGTAACAGTGTTGGCGCCCGAACTGGTCCGATTTTTTGTCCACCTTTGGCATATCTACGTAGTACTAGGTATTTCGTGAGCAGATTTCCGCCGCTATGGCCCCCCCCACGATCAAAGCAGACCCGCCATAAATGCGGGGATTCTCATGGGAGGAACCTATATGGACCGTCGTTCATTTTTGACCAAAGCCACCATCGGTGGCGCCACAGCGGCTGCAGCATCCACGCTTGCAGCTCCAATGTATGCCCAAGGCAACCGCACCTTGACCATGGTGACCACCTGGGGCCGCGGCCTTGCTGGCGTGCATGACGCTGCGCAACGCAACGCCGATATGATCACGGCAATGACCGATGGTCAGCTGACCGTTGATCTGAAAGCCGCTGGCGAACTGGTCGGTGCATTCGAAGTGTTTGACGCCGTGACCTCGGGTCAGGCCGATATGTACCACGGCGCAGACTATTACTTTGTGGGTCAGCACCCTGCCTATGCATTCTTTACCTGCGTGCCAATGGGCATGACGGCGCAAGAACTGGTGAACTGGTACTACCAAAACGGCGGCCATGAATTCCACGACGAGCTGGGTCAGGTCTTTGGTCTGAAATCCTTCCTCGGTGGGAACACGGGCGCACAGGCTGGTGGTTGGTTCCGTAACGAAATCACTTCGGCGGATGACTTTA
>CBDTUV010000330.1:0-3068 GCA_965363575.1 uncultured Pseudorhodobacter sp.
CGGCAGTATGATGAGGCCGTGTCGACCGAACGCGAATGGCCCCTCAGCCATATCCCGGTGATCATGGATGAGGCCGAGTGGGCGCAAATCGCCACCGGCCTCTCCCAACGCGCTGACTTGTTGGAACTGGTGGTGCGTGACCTTTACGGCGACAACCAACTGGTGGCATCGGGCCAACTGCCCGCAGGCTTGCTGGCGCAAAACCCTGCGTGGTTGCGCCCTTTGGTCGGCGTTAAACCCGCCGCCAAGAACTACCTGAACCTTCTGTCCTTTGAAATTGGCCGCGGTCCCGATAACAAATGGTGGGTCATCTCTGATCTGGTCGAAGCCCCCTCAACCGCAGGCTTTGCTTTGGAAAACCGCGTGGCCATGACCCGCGCGTTTCCCAACTATTTCGCCGGCGCCAATATCCACCGCCTTGCCGGCTTCTTTCAGGATTTTCAGAAAACCCTGTTCGACATGCGCGGCAAAACCGACGGCGAAATCGCCATCCTCTCGCCCGGTCAAATGAACCAAAACTATGCCGAACATGCCTATATCGCCCGCTATCTGGGCCTGCTGCTGGTTGAGGGAGAGGATCTGATCGTCCAAAACGGCCGCGCCCTTGTGCGCACCGTCGCAGGTCCCAAACCCATCACCTTGCTGTGGAACCGCCTGCCGGGTGCGCTGTGTGATCCGCTGGAACTTGACCCCGGCTCGCTGCTTGGCACGCCGGGTCTGCTCGATGCCCTGCGCGGCCAATCCCTGAAAATGGTCAACGCGCTTGGCAGCGGTGTGCTGGAAACCCGCGCGCTCATGGCCTTCTTGCCCAAAATCGCCCGCAAATTGCTTGGCGAACCGCTGGCCATGCCCAACATCGCCACATGGTGGTGCGGCCAACAAAGCGAGCGTGATTATGTCACAGCCCACAGCCCGCGGATGATGATCGGCTCGGCCTTTTCCACGCTCCCCCTGATGGCCAGCCAAGACAGCACCCTCGCCCCCGCCAACCTTACGGACCTGTTGCAAACCGCAGGCCACGAACTGGTGGGTCAAGAGGCGGTGACCCTGTCCACCACCCCGACCATGGAAAACGGCACCCTCGTCCCTCGCCCCCTCAGCCTGCGCATCTTCATGGCCCGCACCCGTGACGGCTGGCAGGTCATGCAGGGCGGCTATGCGCGGGTCAGCGCCGGAAATGACGCCACGGCCTTTGCCATGCAGCGCGGCGGCAAAGTGGCCGATGTCTGGGTTGTCAGCGACCAACCCGTCCCAAATCCCAGCCTCATCCCCGGCTCCACCCTGCGCCAAGCCGCCACCCGCGCGTTGCCCAGCCGCGCAGCGGATAACCTGTTCTGGCTCGGCCGCTATGTCGAACGCGCCGAGCTGCACATGCGCCTGTTTCGCGCCTATGTCGCCCGCCTTAACGATGGTGCTGCCCCCGATGCCCCCCTTCTGCGCCTGCTGCGCGAAACCCTTATGAAGAATACCAAACCCGCCGATATGGCCACAGGCTTCAGCGCCCCGCTTGCCGATGCCCTGCGCGCCGCGTCGAAAATCGGCGACCGCTTTTCCCCCGATGGCATGATGGCCCTGCGCGGCCTTGTCGCGATGTCCAACAGCTTTCACACCCACAGCCTGACCCCTGATGAACTGCCCCGCGAAATCAGCACGCTGCTGCGCCAAATCGCGGGCTTTGCGGGCCTCGTGCATGAAAACATGTATAATTCCGATGGCTGGCGCTTCCTCAGCCTTGGCATGTCCCTCGAACGCGCCAGCTCTATGGCCAACACCCTTGCCGCCCTGACCGCCCCCGATGCCCCCGATGGCGCGCTCGACCTTGCGCTGGAACTTGGCGACAGCGTGGTCGCCCATCGCGCCCGCTTTTCCATCTTTGCCGATCCAGCCTCGGTGCTTGACCTTTTGGCGCTGGATGACCAAAACCCCCGCGCCATCCGCTACCACATCACCCGCGCCCGCAACCATATCGCGGAACTGCCGGGCCATGCGATGGGCCACCGCCTTACCCCGGTCGCCCGCGCGGCCCTTTTGCTGGAAACCCAACTTGCCACGGCCACGGTGGACACCGTCACCCCTGAAACCTTGCTGAAAATCGACCGCGACATCTGGGCGCTGGCCGATACCCTGACCACGGCGCATCTGGTATGATCTACGATATCCGGCTGAATATCACCCACAGCTACGCCCAGCCAGCGGGCAACAGCCGCCACCTGCTGCGCGTGTTGCCGCAGACCGTGCCGGGCCGCCAACAGCTGTCGTCCTACCTGATCGACGTGGCCCCCATGCCCGATCACCGCACCGACCGCACCGATTTCTTTGGCACCGCCCTGACCACCATCACCCATGCCGACCCGCATCTGGAAATGACCATCCAAATGGCCTGCCGCGTCACCATGGCCCCGCCGCTGCCGTGGAATGACACCTCGCTGGCGCTGCCCCAACTGCAAGATCAGGTCCGCACCTGCCGCGACCTTGCCCCTGCCGCCCCCGTGCATTTCCTAGGGCCGTCCTACCGCCTTGCGCCCAACGCGGATATCGCCGCCTTTGCCCGCGATCTGGCCAAATCGGGCGACACCGTGGCCCAAACCACCATCCGTCTGGGCAAAGCTTTGCATGACGCGATGACCTTTGACGCGACCGCCACAACGGTGGATACCCCCGCCGCACAGGCCTTTGCCCAACGCCGCGGCGTCTGCCAGGATTTCACCCATATCATGATCATCGCCCTGCAATCCTTGGGCATCCCCGCAGCCTATGTCAGCGGCTATCTGCGCACCTTGCCCCCACCCGGCAAACCGAGGCTAGAAGGCGTCGACGCCATGCACGCATGGGTCCGCGCATGGTGCGGCCCGGCGATGGGCTGGATTGAATATGACCCCACAAACGCCACGCTAATCAGCACCGACCATATCGTCGTAGGATACGGCCGCGACTACGCCGACGTCAGCCCGATTTTGGGCCACCTAAGGCTCGCCGGCGCGCCCGTATCCAAACAAACCGTCGATGTGGCGCAGGTGGGCGGGTAAACTTTGCTGGGACTCGTGGGGTGGGTGCAAGGCACTACGCGC
>CBDTUV010000331.1:0-3066 GCA_965363575.1 uncultured Pseudorhodobacter sp.
GGCACATGGACCTGATCGGATTTATAATTCCCGGTCAGCACATGCATGATGAGGTTGATGCCAAAGCGCGTTGCAATTTCGCGCTGGCGTTCGCCTGCATAGCCGCGGCCGATGGGGAACATTTCAAACCCATTGTCATTGATCGCCCAAGCGGCGGCCCAATCATTGGCGCCGATGACCACAGGGGTCACGCCGTCATTGAGGTTGCGAAAGGGCATGCCTTCGGCCAGTTCGGCATCAGGCGGAGACGCCTCAACCCACAAAGCGCGCTGGTTGTAGCGGCCGGGGAAGTCTTGGAGCAGATAAAAGCTGCGGGTCAGGACGTGATCTTCGGGCAGGATTTCGAGGGGAGGAATATCAAGCGGGGCGGCCAGCAGTTGCAGTTTGCGCGCCTGCGGGGTTTGGGCGCCGCCTGCGACATCGCCGTCGCGGGTATCAAACAAGATCATCCCACCCGTGCGCAGATAGCGGTTCAGTTTGGCATAGGCAGCCGCAGACGGGCTGGGTTGATCGGTGGTGACGGGCCAATAGAGAAAGGGAAAAAAGAGCAGCTCATCCGTTTCAAGGTTCACGGACAGCGGTGCTTCGGGTTCAATGGTTGTGCGTTCAAACAGACGTTGGCCAAGGCCGCGCAGGCCCGCCTTTGACACGTCATCCACGCGCGTATCGCCGGTCAGGACATAGCCCAAACGCACCGCGTTCGTCGCCTCAATTGCGCGCAGATCGTCTGGCAGCGCCTCTTGGGCGCGGGGCTGGGTGGGGGCGAGCATTACGAGGGCCAAGGCCAGAACGGCGGCATTGCGCAGACTGCCAAGCAGGCGACCCGACAAGGCGAGGGCTGCCAGAACGTCGATCAGCAGCAAGGCGAGAGCAAGGGTAAGCGCGCTGCCTTTGAGGGCTTGTTCGGTATGCACGTCCAATCCTTCGCGGGCAACCGAGGCGGGCCATGTGGGGGCGGTCAGTTGGGTGTCTGCGTTGATCACATTCAACGCGATACGGCGATCATCGCCCGCATACAAGCCCGGTGGCATGGTGGCCGAGGGGCCGGTTGCGGACAAAGCGGCAGCGAGTTTGACACCGTCAACGCCCGCAACTTCACCCGCATCGCCCAAGGTGCCAAAGGCATCCATCGCGACTTGGGGCACCCAAATCTGGCCTTCCAGATCGGCGGCATCGGGGGCGGTGGGGCGGGTGGAGACGGCAAGCCGTTCCAGCATTTGCACGAACAGGCCCGACAGCGGCAGGCTGGACCATTCGGCATTGGCCGTGACGTGGAACAGCACGACCTGCCCTTGCCCCACAGTTTTGCGCGTGACCAGTGGCGTGCCATCGGCAAGGGCCGCGATGGTGCGGTTGGCAAGATCGGGGTCGGGTTGGGCGAGGACTTGGGCCGTGACGGTCACATCGCCCGCGATGGGCAGGCCGTAAAAGGGGGAGCCCTCAGTAAAGGGGGCGAGGGATTTCGGTTCTCCCCAGCTCATGGCGCCACCAACATTGCGGCCACCGATGCGCAGGCGAACGGGCATCAACGCATCTTCCGCGTCGCGGCTGACATCGGAGGCGGCAAGGCGGGGACCAGCAAAGCGCAACAGCAAGCCGCCCTTGTCGAGCCAATCAAGGATTGTATCGTTTTCATTGGGCGACAAGGTGGCGACATCGGCCAGCACGATCACATCGGGATTGGCAAGCACGACATCGGCAAGGCTGCCGTCAATCAGCTCGGCCACCGGCTCTAATGCTTGGCGCAGATAGTGGGTGGGCGACAGCAATTGCAGCCCTTCGGCGCCGCCTGTGCCGGAAATGAGGGCGACTTTACGGCGTTTCAGGCTGTCGTCGGTCAAGGTCACGGCAGCGGCAGAACGGATGCCCGCCAGTTCAAACCGGCTGACGCGATTGCGCAATTCGGGGGGCAGTGACAGGGCAGTTTCGGCCTGCGCATCGCCTGTCGCAAAGGTGAGGGGGATGCGGGCGAGTTCACGTTCAATGCCTGCCGGATCAAGACCACGGGCCGAGATTTCAACCGTCGCCTCATCGGCGGCAGGCAGGCGGGTGGCGGAAAGCTGGATCACGCCATCTTTAAACTCGGCCGGGCGAAGGGCGATCACGGCGCGCGGGCTTTCAAACGCGGTGACGGTCCCGCGCGCTTGCAGGGCGGCCAAAAGATCGGCGCGACCCGGATGGTCGACCCCGTCTGAGAGCCAAAAGCTGGAGAAATTGCCGGCGGGGAGCGTTTTGGCCCATCCCGCAAAATCGGGGGTCCATGCTTGGGGGGCGATACCTGCCATGAGCGGGGAAAGGGCGTTGGCGGCCTGAAACACCGGTTCGGTGGGGGGATCGGTCAAGCGGATCAAGGCTATGGTGCGGCCTGCGCGGCCCGCCTCATCTATCAAGGCGGTCGCGCGGTCGATGCGGCGGGGCCAATCGCGGGCATCGGCCCAAGAGGCATCCATCAACACAAGCAAGGGGCCGGTTTGGGCCTGATCGCGTTGGTCGGGGTTCAGGATGGGGCCTGCAAAGCCAATAATGGCAGCGGCGATGGCGGCCATACGCAAAAGGAGGAGCCACCACGGGGTTTTGTCGGTTTCCGCCTCATCATCCTTCAGCCCTAGCAGCAGCGCCACGCCGGGAAAGCGGCGGCGGATGGGGGCGGGCGGAACGGCGCGCAGCAACAACCACAGGATGGGCAGGGCGACCAAGCCCAGCAAAAGCAGCGGTGCGGTAAAGCCCACAGGGCCAATCATAAGCATCAGCGCCCCCGTTCCAATGCGGTGAACAACCACAAGAGCGCCGATTGCGCCGATTGGCCGGTGTGGTGGCACAGGTAGTGCCAGCCAGACGCGCGGGCAAGGGTTTCAAGCCGGCCCTTACGCTCGGCCAAGCGATCGAGGTAGCGGCTGCGCAGATCGCCTGCGCGCAAGGTTTCATGGCGCAAGCTGCCGCCCATGGATTCGAAAATGGTGCGACCATCGAAAGGAAACTCTTCCTCGGCCGGGTCAAGGATCTGGACCAATGCGCCTTGGACGCCGCGATCAGAGGCTATGGCGAGGGCGGTTTCAACCTCTTCAA
>CBDTUV010000332.1:0-3059 GCA_965363575.1 uncultured Pseudorhodobacter sp.
GCGGATCGCCTCGGGGCGGGGGGACTCAGTCTGTTGTGCCAGTTCTGTCATGCTTGCCAGTGCTGTCATTGCGCCATCATCATTTATTCATTGCAGTAAGCCCGCCAAAGGTTAATTATGCAAGCGTATAATTAAACAAACCGCCAAAGGCCTGCCCGTGACCGGAGATCGCCGCAAATTTAGCCGCCAAACTGAGGATGCCCGCCGCGCGGCGCTGATTGCCGCAGCGATTGCGCTGATTTCGGAAGGCGGGCCAGAGGTGGCCACGGTGCGCGCGATTGCGGACCGGGCTGGTGTGACGCCGGGGCTGATCCGGCATTACTTTGGCACCAAAGAGGCGTTGATGCGCGCGACCTATACGCATGTGATGGACACGATGACGCAGGCGAGTGTCGAGGTGGCGGCGGCGGCCCCTGACGTGGCGCAGGTGCGGCTGGCGGTATTTGTGACATCAAGCCTGCGCCCGCCCGTGATGGATGCACAAGCCATGGGGTTGTGGGCCGGGTTTTTGCACCAGATGCGGGCCGACCCAGAGATGCGGGCGGTGCATGAGGCGAGCTATTTGCACTACCGCGACCTGTTGCAAGGGTTGATTGCCGCCCTGCCCCGCAAGGCTGATGCAGCCCAACTGCGCAGCGATGCGATTGCGTGCAACGCGGTGATTGACGGGTTGTGGCTGGAAGGATCGGCGCTGCCCGATGCCTTTGCGCCGGGCGAGCTAGAGCGGATTGGCCTGCGGTCGGTCGGCGCGATTTTGGGTTTGGACTTGATGGCAGGGATGCCGGACAAAGGGGATATGCCATGAGATATGCAGCGATTACCGAACGGCTTGCGGGGCTTGGCGGCGCGAAATGGGCGGTGCATGCGCGTGCGCGGGCGATGAAAGCCGCTGGTGCAAAGGTCATTGAGTTGACGATTGGTGAGCCGGATGTGGCCACCCCGCCCGAATTGATGGCGATTGCGTCCAAGGCAATGCTGGCGGGGCGCACGGGGTATTCCAACGGGCAAGGCGAGCCGGGGTTGCTGGCAGCGCTGGCCGCACGCTATTCCGCGCGGCGGGGGCGCGTGATTTCGCCGGATCAGATCATGTGTTTTCCCGGCACGCAGACCACGCTTTATGCGGTTCTGATGGGGTTGGTTGGCCCCGGCGATGAGGTGCTGTTGGGCGACCCGATGTATGCGACCTATGAAGGGTTGGTAGCTGCCACAGGCGCAAAAATGGTGCCGGTGCCGTTGTTGGCCAATGCCGGGTTTCGGGTACGGGCCGAGGATATTGCTGACCGGATCACGCCGCAGACCCGCGTTATCTTTCTGAATTCACCGCATAACCCGACGGGGGCGGTGCTGACGCGCGAGGATTTTGCCGAGATTGGCGCGCTGGCAAAGGCCCACGATCTGTGGATTTTATGTGATGAGGTGTATGAGGATTTGGTGTTTGACGGCGTGGCCTTTGCATCGCCCTTGGACCTGCCCGATTTGGCGGATCGGGTGATCGTGGCGTCCAGCATTTCCAAAAGCCATGCGGCACCGGGGTTCCGGTCGGGTTGGTGCGTGGGGCCGGCGGAATTTATGGAACGCCTGTTGCCGCTGTCGGAAACCATGCTGTTTGGCAACCAGCCGTTCATTGCCGATATGACGGCAGAGGCGATTGCGCAAGGTAGCCCAGTAGCTGCGGGCATGGTCGAGCGGTTCGCGCGCCGTGCCGCGTTGGTGCAGGCGCGGCTGGACGGGGTTGCAGGGCTGCGGGTCCACAGGCCCGATGCGGGGATGTTTGCGCTGGTCGATGTAGGGGCAGTGGCAGCGGATGGTGAGGCCTTTGCCATGGCCTTGTTGGAACAGGCCGGGGTTGCCGTTATGCCCGGCGCGTCATTTGGCGAGGCTTTGCGCACATGGTTGCGGCTGAGTTTGACCCAGCCCGATGATGTGATTGAAGAGGCCTGCGACCGGATCGGCGCTTTTGCCGCCGATTTTGGGGGGGAGCACCGCGCATGAAAACCGTAGGGCAAGCGCTGACTGAAGGGCTGCGCGCACGGGGCGTTGAAGTGGTGTTTGGCATTCCCGGCGTTCACACGATTGAGCTGTATCGCGGGTTGTCGGGGTCGGGCATTCGCCACATCACACCGCGCCATGAGCAAGGGGCGGGGTTCATGGCCGATGGCTATGCGCGGGTGTCGGGCAAGCCGGGGGTGGCGTTTGTAATCACCGGGCCGGGGCTGACCAATACGCTGACCGCGATGGCGCAGGCGCAGGCAGATTCGGTGCCGATGCTGGTGATTTCGGGGGTGAACCGGCGGGCCAGTTTGGGGCAAGGGCTGGGGTTGCTGCATGAATTGCCTGATCAAGCGGGGCTGGTGCGCGCGCTTTGCCCCAGTTTTCAGGTGACGGGGCCAGAGGTGTTGGAGCGGTGTTTGAATATGGCCTTTGCCGCGATGCTTTCGGGCAGGCCGGGGCCTGTGCATATTGAGGTGCCGACTGATGTGATGGGGATGGAGGCAGCACCTGTGGGTGCGCCGCAAGAGGTTGTGCGGGCTGTGCCGGATGTATCTGTCGCCGTGGCCGCGCTGAACCGCGCCAAGCGGGTGGTGATTTTGGCGGGCGGTGGGGCGCGGGCTGCGGACCTGCGCGGGCTTGCGCAGGCGCTGGATGCGCCGGTGGTGCAGACGGTGAATGCGAGGGGCGTGATGGGGGGCCATGCGCTGTCGGTTGCGGCCTCACCCAGTTTGGACGCGGTGCGCTCGTTGATTGCCGGGGCCGATCAGGTGCTGGCGATTGGGACCGAGTTTGGGCCGACCGATTATGATATGTATGTGCGCGGTGCCTTGCCCGATTTGGCGGGGATGATCCGGGTGGATGTGTGTCCGTTGCAATTGGCGCGGCACGCGGCGGCGGTGACGCTGTGCGGCGATGCAGGCGCGGTTGTGGCCGCGCTCATGTCTCAGGTATCCGTGCGGGTTGGTGACGGGGCTGTGCGTGCCGCGGCCACGATGGTGGCGGCGCGGGCGGAAGTGGCGGGGCTGTCAGAGGAGATACCAGACCAGATTGCCGTGCTGGAGGCGCTG
>CBDTUV010000333.1:0-3047 GCA_965363575.1 uncultured Pseudorhodobacter sp.
TGGATGACGGTTCCACCAAAGAAGAGTGGAAGATGGTGGCCGAGACGAAAAAGATTCTCGACAAGAACATCAAGGTTACGGCGACTTGCGTGCGCGTGCCTGTGTTCGTGGGTCATTCGGAATCGATCAATATCGAGTTTGAAGAGTTTCTGGACGAGCACGAAGCCCGCGATATCTTGCGTGAAAGCCCAGGGATCATGGTGATCGATAAGCGTGAAAACGGTGGCTATGTGACGCCTGTGGAATGTGTGGGCGATTATGCGACCTTCATTAGCCGTATTCGTCAGGACAGCACGATTGATAACGGCATCAACCTGTGGTGCGTGTCCGACAACCTGCGCAAAGGCGCTGCCCTGAACGCCGTGCAAATCGCCGAAGTGCTGGGCCAGCGCTGTTTGAAAAAGGGCTGATTGGCCAAGGCTTGGCCGCGAAACTTTAAAAAACACCCGTTCCCGGACGGGTGTTTTTTTATGCCGTAAAGGTGATGTCCGCAGCCGCTTGCGTTTTGCCCTGCGCAGCGTAGGGTTGTTGGGCAAGATTAAAGGGTGGTCACACTATGCGTTATGTCTTTGGGCGTTATATATTCGGATTTTTACTGGTAATGGCCGCTCCTTTGCAGGCCGAAACCATTACGGCCAACAGCAAAATCACCGCCGTCACGGTGTTTCCCCAAGGGGCGGTTCTGACCCGGATGGTTGAATTTTCGGCCTCTGCGGGGCTGCATGATGTGGTGATCACCGACTTGCCGCAAGGCACCGACCCGCAATCTTTGCGTTTGACGCCGGCCCAGGGTGTGCAAATCGGGTCTTATGCCTTGCGCACAGGCCGTTTGCCTGTCCGTGACCCTGTTAAATCCGCTGATCAGATCGTGGCTGAGGCCGCATTGGAGGCCGCCATTGATGCCACCACCACCGCCCAATTGGCGGTTGAAGGGGTAACCGCGCGGGTTGATGCAGCCAATGCCCAGATCGCCTATTTGGGCCGGTTGGGGGCAAGTGATGCCAAGGCCGAAACCGAAACCTTGCAAAGCACTGCCCGGATGATCGGGGCCGAGGTGCTGGCCGCATCACAATCCGCCTTGGCCGCCCGCGCAGACCTGCCCGCCGCCCAAAAGGCGCTGAAAACGGCAACCGAAGCGCAAGCGGCCGCACAGGCCGCATTGGACGCGTTGACGGTTCCCGCCAAGGATTACGCGGCCCTCTCGCTCGCGCTGTCGGTCGCGACTGCCGGCCCCACCACAATCGAGGTGACGCAGTTTTTGGGCAACGCCACATGGGCGCCGATCTATGACATAGCGCTGAACCGTGACGCAGGGCAGGTCGTGCTTGACCGTTCATTCCTGGTGTCGCAATCCACGGGCGAGGATTGGACAGATGTCGCCCTGACCTTGTCCACCGCCCAGCCCAGCAATTCCCCCGATCCCACGCGCCTTTGGCCAGAGTTGCACCGCATTGATGATCCGCAAGAACTGGCAAAACTGTCGCGCAGCCGGATGGAGGCCCCCGCGCCGATGGCGGTTGCCGAGGCCGATATGGGGGCGATGATGGAGCCTGTGATGGCCTCCGTCGCGTTCCAAGGCGATATCGTGACCTATGTCTACCCGCAGCCCGTCGATATTGCCGATGGTGTCCAAAACCTGCGGCTGACCTTGGATCAGGTCACCTTGCCTGCCACAGCCGAGGCGCGCGCGGTTCCCCGCTATGATGCAACCGCCTTTATGATGGCCGAGTTTACCAATGACAGCGGTCAAATTTTGCTGCCCGGCCCAGCCACCCTAACCCGCGATGGCGCGCAGATGGGGCAGGCCCAGTTGGAAACCATCGCACCGGGGGCCAAGGCGAGTTTGGGCTTTGGCGCGATCCAAGGCTTGCGCCTGAAACGCACCATCCCCGCGCGGGCCGAAGGCGACCGTGGCATCTTCTCCAAATCCAACCAAATCGAAGAGACCGCCGTGCTGTCCGTGGAAAACCTGACAGATGAAAATTGGCCCCTGCGCGTGATGGATGTGATCCCACATTCCGAACAAGAAGACCTGATCATCACCTTCACCGCCGACCCGCCCGTGACGGAAACCGATGCCGATGACATGCGCGGCGTGCTGGCATGGAAGCTGACGGTCCCTGCGGGCAAAACGCAAGAGATTACCTTGTCGACCCGCGAAAGCTGGCCTGAAGGGAAAGAGCTGAACGGCGGGCTGTATTGAGGGGGGGCTGTGCGCTGAAGCGCACCGTTTTGGATTAGCCAAGCCAGCCGCGCAGAATGGTCATTGCATAAGTGAACCAACCGGATGCGGCACCTTGTGTCAGCTTTAGCCACGCAAAAATCGCGGCCTCATTCGCCAGCACCCACTGGATAAAGTAATGGGTCGACAAAGCACCAGCCCCAGCCATGCCAACCGCTACAACCTTGCGCCCAAACGCCCCCAACATATTCCACAACCGCCCGCGCAGGCTGTTTTCGCCAATTTCGGCAGAGCGGCCTTCACCTTTAGCAGCGGCGAGGTCATCGGCCATGGCGGCTTGGTCTTCGGGGTCTAGGGCTTTTGGTTTGCCCTCAAGGCTTTCCACCAAAGGTGCTGCGGCGGCGACCTCGTCAGGGTGGCGAGCCCCAGTTAGGCCCGCCAGCATTTGCGCGTGAACCTCTGCTGCGTTGGGAAAGCCCATAAAAAACAGCCCATGCGTTTCAACCACATCTTGCAACGCGGCAGCAACCAGCGGGGCCATCATATCATTTGTGCGCCCCAGCTTTTCGGCCTGCGCGTTTGCTTCATAGGCCACCCGCAGGGTGTTGCCAGCAGAGTATAGGCGCTTGATACGAATATCAGGCAAGGGCTTGGCGATTTGGGTGCGGTAATGCTCGGCAGCGCTGCGCAGACCTGCCCATTCGTTGGACGGGCCAATTGCCTCTATCAACCCGCCTATTTTGCGGTGCAGGTCTTCGCGCAGGGCGTCTTGGTCTTCATCCCCGCCAAGCGGTGCGCTGTCTTGCGACTGCATCGGGCCGTCTGGCGGAAGGGTAAATATAGGCGCGCTTGTGGCATCAGGCAC
>CBDTUV010000334.1:0-3031 GCA_965363575.1 uncultured Pseudorhodobacter sp.
CGGGTGTGGCGGGGGGTGTGGCGGACATTTTTGGGGTTCCTGACGGGTTGGCGCGGGGCGGCGGCAGATCACAGCTTGGACTGCGGCGCAAAATGTCGCAAAACGGCGGCGGGTTCAACCGTTGATACGGTTTGTCGGCGGCAAAACGGAGAAGGGATACCCCATTGAGCGTTTGGGATGCAGCACTCAGAACGATACCGGACAAACGGCCTGTGCTGATTGCCGGCCCCACGGCCAGCGGCAAGTCGGACTTGGCCGCGCGGATTGTGGCGCAAGGCGGCGGCGTGGTGGTCAATGCCGATGCGTTGCAGGTCTATGATTGCTGGCGCGTGCTGACCGCGCGGCCCAGTCTGACTGAGGAAGCCGCCCTGCCCCACCGCCTTTATGGCCATATCGGACGCGACACCGCCTATTCGGTGGGCCATTGGTTGCGCGAGGTTTCAGCCGTGATTGCGACAGGGCTGCGCCCGGTTATTGTAGGCGGAACCGGACTTTACTTTACCGCGCTGACCATCGGTTTGGCCGAAATCCCCCCAACCCCCACCGCAACCCGCCAGATTGCCGATGCGCGAATGGCGCAGGAGGGCGCGGGTGCCTTGCTGGCGGACCTTGATGCCAAAACCGTGGCGCGAATCGATGTTTTGAACCCCGCCCGCGTGCAGCGCGCGTGGGAGGTGTTGCACGCCACCGGGCGCGGTTTGGCCGAATGGCAAGACCAAACCGGGCCTGCCTTACTGCCCTTGGCCCAAGTCGAACCGATTGTCCTGCGCCCGCCGGTTGATTGGCTAAATGCCCGGATAGACAGGCGTTTTGACCAGATGATGGACCAAGGTGCCTTGCAAGAAGTGGCGGCCGAACTGCCATTCTGGCAGCCCACACGCGCCTCGGCCCGCGCGATTGGGGCGCCTGAATTGATCGCCCATCTGCGCGGCGAACTGGATCTACAGTCAGCGGTTGCACAGGCCAAACTTGCCTCACGCCAATATGCAAAGCGCCAACGCACCTGGTTTCGAAACCGGATGGACGGCTGGAAACCGCTTGATCCCGCCGAATAGCACCCCCTTTCCACGCATAAATGTGCTAAACTTGTGGACAGGTCTGTGGACAGGTTCGATTTTCACAATTTTGGGCTTGGGTCTTGGAAATGCCCCTGCTTAAGTCTTTGAACCCAAGTTTGGAGCAGTTTAACCATGCAAGATCTCTCATCCCTGTCGCAATTGCGCCTTGTCGCGATTCCACGGCTTGCTGCCAACGGGCGTTGGCGGGTGGAGGCAATGCGTGCATTGTCCGAACCGGTTTTGCTGTGGTTTACCAAAGGCCAAGGCCGCATCACGATTGCAGGCTCGACCCGAGGCTATACCGCCAATAACGCAATCTTTATTCCGGCTGGGGTCATGCACGGGTTTGAGGTCGGATCGCAAGTCTATGGGACGGCAGTATTTTTCGGCAAGAACTGCGATGTGACCTTACCAAAAGCCCCGCATCACCTGCGCATCCGCGAAACCTTTGTCCAGCAAGAATTGAATGTGACTTTGGACGCGATTTTGCGTGAGATGGACAGCACGGTGCCAGCCCATGACCGCGCCACGCACCATTATTTGGGGCTTTTGGGCGTCTGGCTGGAACGCCAAGTGCAAAAAGGTGCCGAAGAAGTAAAGCGCCCCGATGCCGCCCAACGTTTGGTCGCGCGCTATTCCAACCTGCTGGAACGCGACTTTCGCTCTGGCATGGGGGTCGCGGACTTTGCAGGTGCCTTGGGGGTTACGCCGACCCATTTGACCCGTTGCTGCAAACAGGCTTGCGGCAAGCCTGCCTCGGCGCTGCTGCATGACCGGCTGATTTTTGAGGCGCGGACCTTGTTGTCAGAAACCAAAATCCCAGTAGGACGAATTGCCGACGCCTTGGGATTCGCCTCTCCTGCCTATTTCACCCGCGCGTTTCAGCAAAAAACCGGGAAATCGCCATCCGCCTTTCGCAAAGAGACCTGAGCTGTCGCTGCGATGACGCTGGGCTGATGCCGGGCTGACGCTGGGCGGCCTGAACCGCCAAAGCGCTTTGGTCCCCCGAACGGTCAAATGACTGACATTTCCGTAGGTTGGACAACAGGCCGATCCAAACCCCCGACCTGTGCGCAAGCCTGATTGGTTGCATCCTTCTGTTTCAAAGTCTAAACGCGACACATGTCGTTTTTAGACTTTTGTCGCTTTTAACACACTGAACGGCTAAACCAATCGTTGACGCACCCTACAATCCGTGCGGAAATGACGTGGTTGCGCTGAGCCGGATGGCTTGCGCCAAAACGATAATAATGATTCTCGGCAGGGGTATGACCCAATAGCCGTGGCAATGACCTAAGGGAGATACCAATGACCAAACTGACCGATAGCACCAAAACCGTGCATCCGGCGGCGATTGCCTATGCGTCCGAAGTGGACGCAGGCACGATGGACCGCCGCGAATTTCTGACCCGCGCCACAGCGCTTGGGGTTGCAGCCCCTACCGCTTATGGTTTGCTGGGTTTGGCAGCACCGCAAGCACAGGCCGCAGGCGACACCCCCACAATGGGCGGCACGCTGCGTATGGAAATGGAAACCAAAGGCCTGAAAGATCCGCGTACCGCCGATTGGAGCCAGATTGCCAACTTTACCCGTGGCTGGCTGGAATATCTGGTGGAATACAATGGTGACGGGTCCTTGCGCGGCATGCTGCTGGAAAGCTGGACCACCAATGACGACGCCACAGAATACACGCTGAACGTCCGCAAAGGCGTAAAGTGGAGCAACGGCGACGATTTCACCGCCGAAGATGTAGCCAATAACCTGACTCGTTGGTGTGATGGCAATGTCGAAGGCAATTCAATGGCGGGGCGGATGAATGCGCTGGTCGATGCCGAAACCAAGGTGGCCACAGAAGGGGCGATCACCGTTGTCGACAGCCACACCGTCACGATCAAGCTGAACGCGCCGGATATTTCGGTTATCGTCAGCATGGCAGACTATCCTGCTGCTGTGGTTCATGCGACCTATGACAA
>CBDTUV010000335.1:0-3022 GCA_965363575.1 uncultured Pseudorhodobacter sp.
TCAACACCGGTCTGGGTCTATTCGGTCTGGCCTCTGTTCCGTTCCGATCACCAACTCGGTATGACCCTTTTAAACACCCTGAATGTGGCGGCGATTTGGGCGGACAAAGGCATTTTTGGGCACAGCAACTTTTTTTCAATAAAAATTAACTTTATCTAAAAGTCGCAAGTTTTATTGGGGATCAATTCGCCTCAGGGCAGCAGGCCTGGGCTGGTGGGTTGTGACATTCCGGCCAATTTGGGCGGTTTGGCCACATTCAAAGGGTCAAAACAGTGGTGCGGGCGGGTGATTCCTGCGATGCTTATCAAAAGAAGATAAAAGAGCAGTAAACAAAAAATGCCGAAAATGGCGCATCTGGGTACGGTCTCCCGTCTGGGAATCGGGGCAGTCTTGGTCTTTTGGACCAGCGCCCTGCAAATAGCTGCGCAAACGCCACCCTATCAAAGCGACTTTTCCGCCCGCCGGGTGGTTGTGGCCAAAAGTCCGGGTGGCCCACGCATTACCGTCCAGATTGATCCCGCCGAACAAGCCAAACGCTTGGCCGTGGCCCCCAAACCCGCAAAACCCGCAAAACCCACAGAAACTTCTGCGCCAACCGAAACCGCTGCTGACGCGTCGCTGGCCCCTGTGCGCCCGGCTGCGGCTTACGGTTGGTATTGGGATAAGGTGCCAACCGCGCAAGGTGCCAAGGATGGCCGCTATACGCTGGCCATGGCCACCCTGTCCCAAGGCCCCGCCGGTGCCATGGTGCGCGCCCCGCGCTTGCAACATCTGCAAGAGGTCGCCAGCAAATATGGCACCGAAATTTTGAAGGCCACCATCGGCACCAATGTCTCGCCTGCTTTTGTGCTTGCGGTGATTGGTATTGAAAGCGCCGGGCGGCCCGATGCGCTCAGCTCGGCAGGCGCGCAAGGCTTGATGCAATTGATCCCCGCTACCGCCGAACGCTTTGGCGTGACCGATGCCACCGACCCTGTTCAGAATATCAAAGGCGGTGTGGCCTATCTGAATTGGCTGATGGAACAGTTTGACCGTGATCCGCTGATGGTGCTGGCCGCCTATAACGCGGGCGAGGGGGCCGTGCGCGCCAATAATGGCGTCCCGCCCTATTCCGAAACCCGCGACTATGTGCCCAAAGTGCTGGCCGCCTGGCAAGTGGCCCAAGGCTTGTGCCTGACCCCGCCGGAACTCGTCAGCGATCCTTGTGTGTTCAAGGTGATTTCGGCGGGTGGGTGAGAGCCGACCCGGCGCTTGGCCGGGAAAAAACGGTCCAGTGGACCGTTTTTAAGATCGAACGCGCGGGGCCACCGCACCGCGCCGGATGGTCGGAGCAATAGCACCCCAACGCCCTCCACAGAACAAGCCTGTGCAAATGGCAAAGGGATTTTGCGATCCCTTACCCAACAATCGTCGCTTCGGTCGCGGCGCGCAATTCTGCCTCGGTCACGCCATCCGCGCATTCTACAATACGCAGGCCCCCGTCGACTACATCCAGCACACCCAGATTGGTGATGATCCGGTCCACCACGGCCTTGCCGGTTAGCGGCAAGCTGCAGGCTTTCAGCACTTTGGACTCACCATGCTTGGACGTGTGGTCCATCACCACAACAACCCTACCCACGCCAGCGACCAAATCCATAGCACCACCCATGCCTTTGACCAGCTTGCCGGGGATCATCCAATTCGCCAGATCGCCGTTTTCCGCCACTTCCATCGCGCCCAAAATCGCCATCGCGATCTTGCCGCCGCGGATCATCGCGAAACTTTGCGCGCTATCGAAATACGCGGTTTGCGGCAATTCGGTAATCGTTTGCTTGCCTGCGTTGATCAGATCGGCATCTTCCTCGCCTTCAATCGGGAAGGGGCCCATGCCCAACATGCCGTTTTCCGATTGCAGCGTCACCTCGATCCCCTCGGGGATATAGTTCGACACCAAGGTCGGAATCCCGATGCCAAGGTTCACATACCAGCCGTCTTGCAGCTCTTGTGCGGCGCGTGCCGCCATTTGGTTCCGGTCCCAAGCCATAATCAAGACGCCTTTCTGACAGTGCGCTGTTCAATGCGCTTTTCGTGGTCGCCCTGTACGATGCGGTGCACATAGATGCCGGGCAGGTGGATAGTGTCAGGGTCCAGCGACCCCAGCGGCACAATCTCTTCGACCTCGGCCACACAAATCTTGCCACAGGTTGCGGCAGGAGGGTTGAAATTGCGCGCGGTCTTGCGGAACACAAGGTTCCCCGACGGGTCCGCCTTCCACGCTTTTACAATTGCCAGATCGGCGACGATGCCGGTTTCCATGATATATTCCTGCCCGTCAAAGATTTTGACATCCTTGCCCTCGGCAATCACGGTGCCCACGCCGGTTTTGGTGTAAAAACCGGGAATGCCCGCACCACCAGCCCGCATCCGTTCGGCCAAAGTGCCTTGCGGGTTGAATTCCAGCTCCAATTCACCCGACAGATACTGGCGCATGAATTCAGCATTCTCACCCACATAGGACGAGATCATCTTTTTGACCTGCCGGGTTTCCAGCAAAACGCCAAGGCCAAACCCGTCGACCCCCGCATTGTTAGACGCCACCGTCAGGTTTTTGGTGCCCGCATCGCGAATGGCCGCGATCAGCAATTCCGGAATCCCGCACAGGCCAAACCCGCCTGCTGCAATCATCATGCCATCAAACAGCACACCGTCCAGCGCCGTCTGTGCATCCTTATATATCTTCTTCACGCAAGTCTCCCCCGCACTATGATGCATAAGGTGTGGCTGGGACCGACGGCGAAGTCAATTGCCGCGGCGCAGCAGAGGCGGGGAAAACAGCACCTGCGCCCCCCGCTTTGTCTGGCCCTGCGCCCGGCGGGTTTGAAATTCCAATGGCCCAAGCGCAAATTCATAGCCTAGGGCACAGCAAAGCATATTGTTCACAGCGCGCGATGCAGCTAGTGAGGAGGGCGGGCCGACCCGGTTGGCCCCAAAGCGCTTTGTGCGGGCGTGCTGGAATGGTAGACAGACCAGACTTAAAATC
>CBDTUV010000336.1:0-3004 GCA_965363575.1 uncultured Pseudorhodobacter sp.
GCGCGATTCCGCACGCGATTCATTGGGCAAAAACTCACCCCTTCTTGCCAATCTTAGGCTCGGTTCCGGCCTTCAACCGCTTGATATTCGGGGCATGCCGCCAATACACCAACAAGGTCAGAATCATCCCCAAAAGCATCATATGCCCCTGCCCCAAAACCAGCATCCAAAGGGTCGAAGTGGCCGCCGCAACCAAGGCCGCCAGCGATGAAATCCGCCAAATCAAAGCCGTCACCAACCAGCTTAAACAGGCCGCAATTCCAACAGGCCAAGCCAACGCCAAAAGGGTGCCCAAAAACGTAGCGACCCCTTTGCCGCCCTTAAAGTTCAGCCAGACCGGAAAGATATGCCCCAGAAATGCGGCCAGCGCCGCCAGTTGCGCCGCATCATTTCCCACCATGAAACGCGCAATCAAAACCGCAATTCCGCCCTTGCCCGCATCCAGCAAAAGCGTCGCCAAGGCCGCAGGCTTGTTTCCGGTCCGCAATACATTCGTCGCGCCAATATTGCCCGACCCAATGGTCCGCAAATCACCCAATCCCAGCGCCTTTGTGATGACCAAACCAAACGGCACCGACCCCAAAAGATAGGCCAGCACCACCACCACGATCAGCACCATCGGACCAGAAGTTATCTCAGGCATGTGTGTTCCCTTCCCCAAAAACCTGACGGCCCGCCACAAAAGTCGCGATCACGCGCCCTTCCATTCGCTGCCCGTCAAAGGGTGTGTTCTTTGACTTGGACTGCAACTTAGCACGGTCCAGCATAAAAGGCGCGTCAGGATCAAACAGCACCAAATCGGCCGGCGCCCCTTCGGCCATCCGGCCTTGCGGCAGCCCCAGCCGTTTGGCCGGATTCAACGCCATCGCCCGGAACAACCCCGGCAAATCCATCGCCCCCGAATGATAAAGCCGCATCGCCGCAGGCAAGAACGTCTCCAGCGCCACCGCACCCGAGGCCGCCTCTTCAAACGGCAAGCGTTTGCTTTCTTCATCGGCAGGGGTGTGCATCGAACAGATGATATCAATCAGCCCCGAGGCCACCGCCTCAACCACCGCGGCCCGGTCCTCTTCGGGGCGCAGGGGCGGGGTGAGTTTGAAAAAGCTGCGGTAATCGCCCACGTCCAGATCATTCAGGGTCAGATGATGGATTGATACCCCGGCGGTCACGTCCAGCCCGTTTTGCTTGGCCCGTGCCAGCGGCGGCAAGGACCGCGCGCAGGTGATCTGATCGGCATGATACCGCACGCCGGTCATTTCAACCATGCCAAGATCACGGTCTAGCCCAATCCGTTCGGCCATCTGATGCACACCCGGCAGGCCCAAAAGCGAGGCAAACTTGCCGCTCGTCACCGCCGCCCCTTTGGACAGGCCGGGGTCTTGCGGGTGGCCGATGATCAAAGCCCCCAGGCTGCGGGCATAGGTCAGCGCGCGGCCCAAAACCTTGGTATCGGTGATCACATGATCGACATCGGTAAAGGCCAAAGCGCCTGCATCCAGCATGAAGCCAATCTCCACCATCTCACGGCCCATCCGGCCTTTGGTCAGGGCGGCCATGTGATAAATGCGGACAGGCGCCTCGGCGGCGCGGCGGGTCACGAATTCCAGCACCTCGGGCGTGTCAATCGCGGGGTTGGTGTCGGGGCGGGCGATGATCGTGGTCACGCCACCCGCCGCCGCCGCAAGACCCGCCGAGCGAAAGCTTTCGCGGTGACGTTCACCCGGCTCACCGATCTTCACCCCGATATCGACGATGCCGGGGGCAAGGCATTTGCCGCCGCAGTTGATGATCTTGGCCCCTTTGGGCGCGCTGGCCGCACCAATCGCGGCAATCAGCCCCCCATCGAGGATCAGGTTGCCAAGCGTTTCGGTCCCGGCCTCGGGGTCGATGATCAAAGCGTTTTCAAGAAAGACTGTCATGAGGGCGTGCCAGTTCTGAGCGGTTGGGGATTGGTGGGGCGCAAGGACATAGGTATTTTTGCCAAGATGAAAGGGCGTAGGAGGAGGCTCATTTTAAATGCGCGCTTTGGGCTGCTTCAATCGCCGCCACGACGGCAGGGATATTGCCCATGTATTTCATCAGATGTTTGTCGCCAGAGCGGGTCACGATTTGCACATCGCCCAAGAAAGGCCGCGCCAGTTTGATCTGAGCAATGGGAATGACGCGGCCACCGGGGCCTTGCAGGCGCTGGTCGGTCAGGCGCCAATTGGCAACCAGCGCCTCGGACGCCAAATACCAACCGCGCGCGATCATGGCTGCGACGGCGGCCACGGGGCCGACCCAAGGGGTTGGATTGCCGATGGCGACCAAAATAGCACCTGCAACAAGACCGCCGATCACCGCCATGATCCCATGGCTGCGCCAATAGCTGTTTTTATCCGCGGGCCATTCGGCCAGCATCACCTCACCGGGGCGGAGCGGGGCCATCACCGCCTCGCCCATCACACTGTCACGGGGAAGCTCAGGCATGGGCGACCTCATATCGTTTTGCGGGTTTTGGGGTCATGGTCATACCATCACCCCGGCAGCCTTGGCACCACGTTCCGCGCGCAGGTTGCGGGCCAGCAGGTCCATGCAGGCCATGCGCACAGCCACGCCCATTTCGACCTGTTCCTGGATGACGGAGCGGTTGATATCATCGGCAATCTCACCGTCAATTTCGACCCCGCGATTCATCGGACCGGGGTGCATGACGATGGCATCGGGTTTGGCATGGGCAAGCTTTTCGGCATCAAGCCCGTAGCGGTGGTAATATTCACGCTCGGACGGGATGAACCCGCCATCCATGCGTTCTTTTTGCAAGCGCAGCATCATCACCACATCCGCACCTTCAAGGCCTTTGCGCATATCGTCAAACACCTCGCAGCCAAATTCGGCCACGCCTGCGGGCATCAGGGTTGGGGGCGCGATCAGTCGCACACGGTTTTCCATTTTTCCTAGCAATATCAAGTTACTGCGCGCAACACGGCTGTGGGCCACATCGCCGCAAATGGCCACGGTCAAG
>CBDTUV010000337.1:0-2961 GCA_965363575.1 uncultured Pseudorhodobacter sp.
TGATGCAGTTCAACGTCTACCACCACTACACGGTGGATGAGCATACGATCCAATGCATCTCGACCCTCGCCCAAATCGAACGGGGTGAACTGGTCGAAGAACTGCCACTGTCCTCCAGCATCCTTACGGAAGGGGTGAACCGCAAGGTGATCTATGTCGCCCTGCTGCTGCATGATATCGGCAAAGGCCGCCCCGAGGATCATTCGATCCTTGGCGCCCAAATCGCGCGCAAAGTGGCGCCCCGCCTTGGGCTGAACGCCGAAGAATGTGAAACCGTAGAATGGCTGGTGCGCTATCACCTGCTGATGTCGGATGTGGCGCAAAAGCGCGATCTGTCAGACCCGCGCACCGTGCGCGATTTTGCCAAACTGGTGAAAACCCGCAAACGGCTGGATTTGCTCTGTGTGCTGACCGTCTGCGATATTCGCGGCGTGGGGCCGAACACGTGGAACAACTGGAAAGCCATGCTGCTGCGGCAACTTTACCGCGACACCACCACGGCGCTTGAGGGCGGTCTGGAAACGCTGAACCGCGAAAACCGCGCCGATGCCGCCAAAAAACTGCTGAAAGAGACGCTGGTTGATTGGGAGCCAAAAGACATCCGCGCAGAACTGGCCCGCCACTACCCACCCTATTGGCAAGGCTTGCCGACCGAAACCCAGGCCGTGTTTGCGACCTTGCTCCAAGGCATCGCAGATGATGAGATTCGCATCGACCTGCACCCCGACCCTGACCGCGACGCCACCCGTGCAGCCTTTGTGCTAGCCGATCACCCCGGCATTTTTTCGCGCCTAGCCGGGGCGTTGGCGCTTGTCGGGGCCAATGTAGTCGATGCCAGGACCTACACCTCCAAGGACGGCTGGGCCACGGCTGTGTTTTGGGTCCAAGACACCGAAGGCCGCCCGTATGAGGCCGACCGCCTGCCCCGTTTGCGCAGCATGATCGGCAAGACCCTCAAGGGCGAGGTGGTCGCCCGCGATGCGCTGGCCGACCGCGACCGCGTGAAAAAACGCGAACGCGAGTTCCGGTTTCCCACCCACATCACCTTTGATAACGAAGGGTCCGAGATTTACACGATCATCGAGGTCGACACCCGCGACCGCCCCGGCCTGCTCTATGATCTGACACGCACTTTGGCGGCCAACAACATCTACATCGCCAGCGCCGTGATCGCGACTTTTGGCGCGCAGGTGGTCGACAGTTTTTACGTCAAAGACATGTTTGGCCTGAAACTGCACACCAAAATCAAACAAGACGCGCTGGACCGCAAGCTGCGACAGGCCATCACCGATGGCGCCGAAAGGGCAAAAACATGAAGCCGATCAAGCTGATGACCGGCTTTTTGACCGTTGGCGGCTGGACCCTTGCCAGCCGTGGTGTAGGCTTTGCCCGTGATGTGATGATGGCGGCATTTTTGGGGACCGGCCCAGTGGCCGAGGCGTTTTTGATCGCGTTTTCCTTGCCCAATATGTTCCGCCGCTTCTTTGCCGAAGGCGCGTTCAACATGGCCTTTGTGCCGCTCTTTGCCAAAAAGCTAGAGGCGAATGATGACCCGCACGGCTTTGCCCGTGATGCGTTTTCGGCATTGGGCGCCATTTTGGTGGTGTTCTCGGTCATTGGCACCATTGCCATGCCATGGCTGGTTTGGGCGATGGCATCGGGTTTCGTGGGCGACGCCCGTTTCGATCTTGCAGTTGAATATGGCCGCATCAGCTTTGTCTACATCCTGTTCATCTCGCTCGTGGCCCTCCTCTCGGGCGTGTTGACCACATTGGGCCGCTTTACCGAAGCATCCTTTGTGCCTGTCTTGCTGAACCTTATTTTCATCGCCGCCATGTTTCTGGCCGATAGTTTCGGCTGGGATATGGGGCTTACGCTGGCCTGGACCGTCCCGATTACCGGTGTCGCGCAATTCACCTTTGCATGGTGGTGGGCGCGGCAAGCTGGCTTTACGCTGACACCGCGCTGGCCGCGTATGACACCCGAACTCAAACGCCTCGCCATGATCGCGGCCCCCGCTGTGCTGGCGGGCGGCGTGGTGCAGATTAACCTTCTGGTCGGTCGCCAAGTCGCGTCCTTTACCGAAGGGGCGGTGGCATGGCTGACCTATGCGGACCGGCTTTATCAACTGCCGTTGGGTGTTGTGGGTATCGCGATTGGCACGGTGCTTTTGCCCGATCTGTCACGCCGTTTGCGCGCGGGCGATGAGGCGGGCGGCCAAAGCAGCTATAACCGCGGCACCGAATTTGCGCTGGCCCTCACGCTGCCCTCGGCTGTGGCGTTGATGGTTATCGCCTATCCGCTGATCTCGGTGCTGTTTGAACGTGGCGCCTTTGATGCCAGCGACACGGCCCCCACGGCACTGGCCCTTGCAATCTATGGCATCGGGTTGCCTGCGTTTGTGCTGCAAAAGGTGCTGCAACCGCTCTATTACGCGCGCGAAGACACGCGCCGCCCGTTTTATTTCGCCCTGATTTCCATGGTGGTGAACTTGGTTATTGCGGTGGGCCTTCTGCCGCTGATCGGCTTTGCCGCCGCCGCTTGGGCCACTACGCTATCGGCTTGGGTGATGGTCGCGCAATTATGGCATGGCGCACGGCGCATGGGGCCTGCTGCGCAAATCGATGCCCGCTTGCGGACCCGCGCCCCCCGCATTTTTGGCGCATCGCTTGCGATGGGCATAGTACTCTGGGGTACAGCCCAGTTTATGGCGCCTTACTTCGCAATGGATGGCCTGCGCTATCTAGCGCTTTTGGTCTTGGTGCTGGTCGGGATCATCAGCTATTTCGGCATAGGCACCCTGATCGGCGCCTTTCGCCTTGCCGATTTCAAAGCCAATATGCGCCGCAAAAAGGACTAAGCAAGCTCTCCCGCCCTTCGTTGACAGGCCTTTCAGGCCCATCGCCTTAGAGCGTTTCGCGTTAAACCTGAATCACTTAACGCTGCCTGAAATCAAAGATT
>CBDTUV010000338.1:0-2958 GCA_965363575.1 uncultured Pseudorhodobacter sp.
GGCGGCGGCCAAAGGCCAGATCAGCATGACCGGGTTCAACTATATCCGCACCCCGGCCAGCCAGTTTGCCCGCCAGTTGGTGGCAAGCGGGGCGATTGGCGATGTGACCTGGTTTCGCGGCGAGCATACAGAGGATTTCTTTGCCGACCCTGACAGCCCTGCCACTTGGCGCACGTTGGGCGATGCCAATGGGACGATGGGCGATTTGGCGCCGCATATGATTAATGCGGCATTGGCGCTGATTGGGCCGATTGGGTCGTTGATTGCGGAGGTGGAAACGGTCCATGCCGCGCGGCCCGGAGGGGCTGTGACCAATGATGACCATGCGCAAATGATGTGCCGCTTTGCCAGTGGCGCGATGGGGCAGATGTATTTCAGCCGGATCAGCCATGGCCGCAAGATGGGCTATGCTTATGAAATTACAGGTACAAAGGGTGCGATAAAGTTTGATCAAGAGGATCAGAATGCGCTGTGGCTGTACACTATGGATGAGCCCGAGGCCACGCGCGGCTTTCGCAAGATTTTGATGGGGCCGGCGCATCCTGACTATTTGCCGTTTTGCCAAGGGCCGGGGCATGGCACGGGATACCAAGACCAGATCATCATCGAGGCGCGGGATTTTCTGCGTGCGATTGAAACCAAAACCCCCGTTTGGCCTACCTTTCAGGATGGGCTGGACGTGACCCAAGTTGTCACCGCGGCCCTTGCGTCATCCCGTGCCAAAGCATGGGTGGATGTGGCTGCATTTTAGGTTTGTGAAAGGCACTGACATGACCATCAAAATCGGTAACGCGCCCTGTTCTTGGGGCATCGAATTCGCCAGCGACCCGTCCTATCCGACTTGGGCTGCGGTGTTGGATCAATGCGCGGGGGCGGGGTACAAGGGGATTGAGCTGGGGCCGATTGGCTTTATGCCCGAAGACCCAAAGGTGCTTGCACCTGCCTTGGCCGAGCGTGACCTTGAGATCATTGGCGGCGTGGTGTTTCGGGCGTTTCATGATGCGGCAAAATGGGACGATGTGATGGATGCATCCGTGCGCACCTGTAAGGCGCTGGTGGCGCACGGTGCGCAGCATTTGGTGCTGATCGACAGCATTTCGCCGCGCCGCGCGCCAACCGCTGGGCGGGCGGGTGAGGCCGAGCAGATGGATAGGGCCGAATGGACCGCGTTTCGGGATCGGATCGCCACCATCGCCAAGATGGGGGCCGAGGAGTATGGGCTGACAGTGGGCATCCACGCCCATGCGGCAGGGTTCATTGATTTTGAGCCGGAGTTGGAGCGGTTGCTGGATGAGGTGGACGAAAGCATTTTGAAGATTTGCTTTGATACGGGCCATCACTCCTATGCGGGGTTTGACCCGGTTGCGTTTATGGACCGGCATATAAACCGCATTTCCTATATGCATTTCAAAGACATCGATCCGGTGGTCAAGGCCGATGTTGTTGCGAACCGCACCGATTTCTACAAGGCTTGCGGGCAGGGGATTTTCTGCAATCTGGGCAAGGGCGATGTGGATTTCCCAGCCGTTCGTCAGCGCCTGTTGGAGGCTGGTTTTGAAGGCTGGTGCACGGTGGAACAAGACTGTGATCCGTCCAAGCCCGGCACGCCGATGGAAGATGCGCGGGCCAACCGTGAATACCTGCAATCTATTGGCTTTTAAGGGGCATTTTTCATGGCAAAACTGAAATGGGGCATGATTGGTGGGGGTGAGGGCAGCCAGATTGGCCCGGCCCACCGTTTGGGCGCGCAGGCCGATGGACAGTTTGAATTTGCGGCAGGCGCGCTGGATCACCGCGCCGATGCGGGGCGTGACTATGCCCAGCGGTTGGGGATTGCGGCAGACCGCGCCTATGGTGACTGGCGTGAGATGTTAGCGGGTGAAAAGGGCCGTGCAGACCGTTGTGATCTGGTCACGGTCGCCACGCCGAATGCCACGCATTTTGAGATTACCAAGGCGTTCCTTGAAGCTGGGTTTAACGTGCTGTGTGAAAAGCCGATGACCATGACGGTTGAAGAAGGCGAAGAAATTGTGCGTGTGGCGGCGGCGACGGGTAAGATTTGTGCGGTGAATTATTGCTATTCCGCGTATCCGATGGTGCGCCAGGCTCGCGCTATGGTGCGGGCGGGTGAATTGGGCCGGGTCCGGTTGGTCGTGACCAACTTTAGTCACGGCCACCACGGTGATGCGACAAATGCTGACAATCCGCGCGTGCGCTGGCGCTATGATCCGGCGATGGCGGGGGTGTCGGGGCAGTTTGCCGATTGCGGGATTCATGCGCTGCATATGGCGAGTTTTATCTGTGACGATCAGGTGGAAAAGCTGTCTGCCGATTTTGCCTCAACCATTCCCAGCCGCCAGTTGGAAGATGACGCAATGGTCAATTTCCGGATGACAGGCGGTACGGTGGGGCGGCTTTGGACGTCTTCGGTGGCGATTGGGCGGCAGCATGGGTTTGAGATTCAGGTGTTTGGGGAAACGGGTGGGTTTCGCTGGGCGTCCGAGCAGCCGAACCAGTTGATTTATACCCCGGTCAACGGGCGTACCCAGATTATCGAAAAGGGTGAGGGCGGTTTGCATGCCGATGCCCAACGGTTAAGCCGGGTGTCGATTGCCCATCCCGAAGGGTTCCCGCTGGCTGTTGCCAATATCTATTGCGATTTGGCCGACGCTATTCGCGGTGAAGTGCGGGACGGTTTGCCAACCGCATCGGATGGGGTGCGGTCGATGGCGGCGGTTCATACGGCTGTGGCGTCTGCCAAGGCAGAGGGGGCGTGGATGGATGCGCGGCCACCGATGTTTCGGTAAGGCGGGTTTATTTGCGTGAAGGTTTAGGGGCGGGGCCGTAATGTGCCCCGCTCAATCACTTTGCAGGGGAACAGGCGCGCCTCGGGGGTGCGGTCAGGGTCGTTCAACAGGCCAACCATCAGGTCTATCGAGGCCTCTACGATGGGTTTGA
>CBDTUV010000339.1:0-2932 GCA_965363575.1 uncultured Pseudorhodobacter sp.
AGGTGTATGACCGCATCGTGGCCCAACGCGGCCCCGGTGTCGTGGCGCTGGTGACCGGCGAAGAACGCATTGTCCCCGACCGCACCCAATATTGGGTCTGCACGGTTGAGGCGATGCCACTGGAAATCGGTGCCGATTTTATCGCGATTGATGAAATCCAGCTTTGCGCTGATGCCGAACGTGGCCATGTGTTCACCGACCGCCTTTTGCGCGCGCGCGGGTTGCACGAAACTCTTTTCCTTGGCGCTGACACCATGCGCCCCGCCATTGCTGCCCTTGTGCCGGGCGTGCAATTCATGGCGCGGCCACGCCTGTCCGAACTGACCTATTCCGGGTCCAAGAAACTCAGCCGGATGCCGGAACGCAGCGCGATCGTCGGGTTTTCGGTTGAAAATGTCTATGCCATTGCCGAATTGATCCGCCGCACCAAAGGCGGTTGCGCGGTTGTGATGGGCGCGCTTAGCCCCCGCACCCGCAACGCGCAGGTTGAAATGTACCAAAACGGCGATGTGGATTATCTGGTCGCCACCGATGCCATCGGCATGGGCCTGAACCTTGATATCAAACATGTCGCGTTTTCCTCAACCGTCAAATTTGATGGCCGCCGGATGCGCGCGCTATACCCCCAAGAACTGGCCCAAATCGCAGGCCGCGCTGGCCGCCACCTGACCTCAGGCACTTTTGGCGTGACCGGTGAGGCGCGGCCCTTGCCTGATGAAATCGTCGACGCCATCGAACAGCACCGCTTTCAGCCCGTGCGCAAACTGTCATGGCGCAATGAGATGTTGGAGTTTGGCACCGTCCCGCGCTTGATCGCCTCGCTTGAACGTCACACCGACGATGACTGGCTGTCGCGCGCCCGTGATGCCGATGATGTGACCGCGCTGAAAAATCTGTCAGCGCTGCCCGAAATCAGCGACCGCGTCCGCACGCCGCAGGATGTGCGCCTGCTGTGGGATGTCTGCCGCATCCCTGATTTTCGCGCAGCATCCTCTACCGAACACGCCAATTTGCTGCAAAACATCTTTGATCATGTGCGCAAAGGGCAGATTCCCGCCGACTGGTTCGCGCTGCAAATCAAGTTTATTGACCGCACCGAAGGCGATATCGACACTTTATCCAAGCGATTGGCCTATATCCGCACATGGACCTATGTCGCCCAACGTAAAAATTGGGTTGCAGACGAATCCCATTGGCGGCAAGAGACACGCGCTGTAGAAGACCGCTTGTCAGATGCGCTTCATGCGCGGCTGACCCAACGATTTGTTGACCGGCGCACATCTGTCTTGATGCGGCGGTTGAAGCAGAAGGAGAGCCTTGTGGCCGAGGTAAATGACAAAGGCGAAGTGACGGTAGAGGGTGAATTTGTCGGCAAGCTGGAAGGCTTCCGCTTTCGTCAGGATTCTACCGCCACGGCGGACGAAGCGCGCACCTTGCGCATGGCAGCCGTGCAGGCGCTGAAACCCGAATTCCACTTGCGGTCGGACAAGTTTTACAACGCCCCCGATACCGAGCTGGATTTTACCGAACAGGGCGGCCTGATGTGGGGCAATTCTGCGGTGGGCAAGCTGGTCGCGGGCGCCGATGCGCTGCGCCCCAGTGTTGAAGCCTTCGTCGATGAAGACGCAGGCCCCGATATCACAGAGAAGGTAAAGCGCCGCTTGCAGCACTTTATCGACCGCAAAGTGGCAACCCTCTTCGAACCCCTGCTGGCGATGAGCCGGGATGAGACGCTGACAGGTCTTGCCCGTGGCTTTGCCTTCCAGATGGTCGAAGGACTTGGCATCCTGCCGCGCGAAACCGTGGCGAATGAGGTAAAGGCGCTGGACCAAGAGGCACGCGGCCAGTTGCGCAAGCATGGCATCCGCTTTGGCCAATACACCATCTTTCAGCAACTGCTGCTGAAACCCGCACCGACTCGGTTGCGGCTGGTTTTGTGGTCGCTTGCCAATGGCTTGCAGGAATTTCCCGAAAGCCCACCCCCCGGTTTGGTCACCATTCCAAACATCCCGGATGTGCCGATGCAGCACTATACGCTGGCCGGCTATCGCCCCGCAGGCACCCGCGCGATCCGCATTGATATGCTGGAACGCTTGGCTGATTTGCTGCGCGGTCAAGACAGCCGTGGCGGGTTTGAGGCGGTGCCGGACATGCTGTCAATTACCGGCATGACGCTGGACCAATTCGCCGATCTGATGGCGGGCTTGGGTTATAAGGGTGAAAAAGCGGAACGGCCAAAGGCCAAACCCGCCGCCCCCAAGGAACTGACCGCCGAGGCGATTGCCGAAGCCGCCGCTGCTGCCGCTGCCGCCTCAAGGATCATCGTCGAAGATGAGCCGGAAGCCGTAGCAGACACAGCAGCAGACGCGCCAGAGGCCCCCGCCGACGCACCTGCCGAAGCACCTGCCGAAGCACCCGCCGAGGCAACTGTGGAAATGGAAAGCTTCTACACCTTCACATGGGCGCCGCGCCCGCGTGCAGACCGTCGCCCACCGCGCCGCGATGCCAAAACCGAAGGCGATGCAGCCCAACCCCGCGACGGTGCCAAACGTGACGGCGACAAGACCGAGGGCGGCAAGCGTGACGGCGGCAAGCCGCGCGGCGACCGGCCAGCAGGGCAGGGCAACCGCCCTGATCGTGGCCCACGCCCCGAAGGCGGTTATAAGGGCAAGGGTAAACCGGGTGGTAAGCCGGGTGGCAAACCTGGACAAAACGCGCCCCAAAAATACGAATCACGCCCAGCACGGGTTGAGAAAAAGATCGACCCCGACAACCCCTTCGCAGCCCTCGCGGCTTTGAAGGGCAAGATCTAGCCCTTTGGCGGGGCGCAAAGACAAAACGGCGGGCAACCAGCCCGCCGACCAAGCGGCCGACCAAGCCGCCGACCAAGCCACCGACCAAGCCACCGACCAGGCCAGTGGCGGGCGCGAGA
>CBDTUV010000340.1:0-2926 GCA_965363575.1 uncultured Pseudorhodobacter sp.
GCCCAGCGCTGATAAACCCATCCCCATGCTCAGCTATCAACACCATTATCACGCCGGAAATCCGGCAGATGTCCACAAGCACGCAATGCTGGCTTGGATGCTCGATTACCTTGTCCAAAAGGACAAGCCGATCAGCTATATCGAAACCCATTCGGGCCGGGGTCTGTATGACCTAGGGGATGAGGCGGCGTTGAAAACAGGTGAAGCTGCGCGCGGTATTTCCCTGTTGGAACAATCGCTTGACGAAAACCACCCCTACCGCCAACGCCTGAATGAGACGCGGTTTAAATACGGGCCAAACGCCTATCCCGGATCGCCCCTGATCGCCGCAATGACGATGCGAGAGATGGATACGATCCATCTGGCCGAGCTTCACCCCGGTGAAAACGCGATTTTGGCCGAGCATCTGACCCAGTGGGACGCACATATCCACCAAATCGACGGGTTCAAACTGGCCCAAGCCGTCTGCCCCCCCACCCCGCGCCGTGGCCTGTTGCTGGTCGATCCCAGCTATGAGGTGAAGGCCGAATATGACAGCATTCCCAATGACTTCGCCAAGATTGCGCGCAAGTGGAATGTGGGCATTCTGGCGCTTTGGTATCCACTTTTGACCTCGGGCAGCCATGGTGGCATGCTGTCGCAACTGGTCCAGACCTTCCCCGATGCCTTGCGCCACGAGGTCCGCTTTGCCCCGGTCCGCGAAGGCCACCGGATGATCGGGTCTGGCCTGTTCATCGTCAACCCGCCATACGGTGCCGCGGAAGAAGCCGCGCGGCTGACAAAGCTTTTTAAAACATAAGGATACGCCTCATGCCCAAAGGCTATTGGATCGCCCATGTCGACGTCACAGACCCCGCCGCCTATGAAGGCTATAAGGCCGCAAATGCTGCCCCTTTTGCCAAATATGGCGCGAAATTCTTGGTCCGAGGCGCGCCCCAAACCCAAGTCGAGGGGCATTGCCGCGCCCGCACCGTGGTGATCGAATTTCCCAGTCTGCAAGCCGCGCAAGACTGTTACAACAGCCCCGAATACCAGGCCGCCAAGGCCCTACGCGACCCGGTATCGGTCGGGGATTGTTTGATAATCGAAGGGTACTCAGCCTGAGGGTGTTTGCAAACCACAACCCATCACCCGCAGCCCTAGCCGACCTTGGGCGCACGACGCCAAAACCGCCAGAGCAGCAAGCCTGCCGCCACGCTTAACCCCACGGTCAGGCCCAGCCACAACCCCGGCCCACCAAGGCCCAACGGAAAAGCCAGCACATAGCTTGCCGGAATGCCAATCACCCAATAACTCAACGCAGCCAACCACATAGGGACCTTTGTGTCTTGCATCCCGCGCAAAAATCCCAGCGCCATCACCTGCGTTGCATCGACCATTTGAAACAAGGCTGACAGCGCCAAAAGCACGGTGCCAAAGGCGATAATCGCACCGGTCGACGGGTTCGCGCTGTCCAAAAACAAGGTCACGATTTGGGCAGGCAGCGTCAAGAACAGCACCACCATCGCCGCGCCAAAGCCAAGCGACAACAGCAAGGCAACCTTTGCCCCATCCCGCAGTGATCGCGCATTGCCCTGCCCCATCGCGCGCCCAACCCGCACCGTGGCCGCATTCGACAGGCCCAAATGCACCATGAACGCCAGCGCCGTCACCTCCAACGCGATGCCATGGGCGGCGAGTTCCATAGTGCCAATCCACCCCATCATAATGGCCGAGGCTTGAAACAACCCGCCCTCGGCCAACCCAGTCAGGCCGATCGGCCAACCAAGTCGGTAAACCTGCGACATGGCCTGCCAATCAGGCCGCCAAAACCGTTGAAACAAGGAGAAACGCCGCAATTCGGGCAGCCAATGGGCATAAATGCCAAGGGACACAAAGGTCACCGCTTGGGTTAAGACCGATGCAATCGCAGCCCCGCGCACCCCCATTTCAGGCGCGCCCCAATTGCCGAAAATCAGCGCGTAGTTGATGCCTGCGTTCAGCACCACCGCTATCACCGTGATCCACAGCACCACTTGCGTACGCTCCAGTGCGGCAAGATAGCTTTTCAGCGCCATGACCAGCAAAGCAGGCATCATCCCCAAGCCAGCTATGCGTAAATAATCCTGTGCCAATGCCGACACATCGGGCTGTTGGCCAAGCGCCAGCAAGATCGCCTCAGACCACCAAAACACCGGATAGCACAGCGCGCCAAACCCGATCGACAGCCACAGCCCCATCCGCGTATCGCGCCGCACCTGCACTTCGTCGCCGCGCCCCAACGCTTGGGCGACCATCGGCATCACCGCTTGGCCAAAACCGGACCCGAGAATGAACACAATAAAAAACGCCGAAGCCCCCAGCACCACCGCTGCCAATTCCACCACACCGTACCAGCCCAGCATCACCGTATCGGTCACATGCAAGGACATTTGCGCCAGATGGCTGCCAATCAACGGCAGGCCCAGCGTCAGCAAAGCGCGGGCATGGTCTGTTTTGGATAAGATGGGGGCTGTATTCATCCCCAAGCCTTACGCCCGCAACAAAGCTTGGGCAAGAGGGGCTAAAGGGCCGCGCGCAACATGACCGCCGACAGCACCGCGACCGTAAGCCCTGCGCCCAATTCGATTAATGGGGCCGCACGGGCCAACCGCCCCTCCGCCAAAGCGTTCATTGCGCCTTCACGCGCCCAAACCGCCATGAATGCTACGGCCACCGTGATCGTCGCGGTACCAAGCCCAATCGCATAGGCCCCGGCAATCCCGGCCGCATCAATCCCCATGCGCCAGCACAAGATCAGCAAAAACAGCGCGCCCGTGCAAGGCCGTATCGCAATGCCCGCGATCAGGATCAGCGTGTCGCGCCATCCGGTCAAGGCGGCCACCTGCGCCGGGTCTGGCCCATGCGCGTGGCCGCAGCTGTCTGCATGGACATGCTGGCAATGGGG
>CBDTUV010000341.1:0-2924 GCA_965363575.1 uncultured Pseudorhodobacter sp.
CGACTGTAGGGGCCTGTGTTTAAAGCGTGGGCAGAACCGAGATCACACGGCGGCACCTTGCTATTTTGGCAAGCGGTCCGCCAGAAAAGCGAGTGCAGCCGACAGGCCGTCTGGCGCAATGCCATGTCCCGTCCCTTTCATCACATGGCCATAGGTTTCAAACCCCGCAGCCACCAACGCATCGCCGGCCAAACCCATATCGGCAAACGGCACAACCGGGTCTTGGTCCCCATGGATCAGCATAATGGGCGGTTTCACAACCGCCTCATACAGCAATTCGGGCGACAGCAGCCGTCCCGAAATCGACACCACGCCGGCCACGGCATGCGCGCGGCGCGGGGCCACGTGCAAGCTGATCATCGCGCCTTGCGAAAAGCCGACCAGCACAAGCCTATCGGGCGTCAGCCCTTCCGCGGCCAGCTTTTCATCCAAAAATGCATTCAGATCATCGGCCGCCGCCAGCAAACCTTGCCGCGCGGCCTCCTCGGTTGAACCATCTATCCAAGGAATCGGAAACCATTGCCGCCCCACTGGCGCACCATTGCAGGGCTCTGGCGCGTCGGGCGAATAGAACACCGCACCCGGCAAATGCGGGGCCAACGGGTCGGCCAGCCCCAGCAAATCCGCGCCATCAGCGCCGTAACCATGCACAAAGACAACCATGCTGCGGGCTTGGCCCATCGGCGCACCTCGGCGGGCGGAGGTAAGTTTACGTGTCATCTGATTCCTTCTTTCGTGGTCGAAACCCGGTAATAGGCCCATAATATACGCGCCGCGACTGACCGCCATGGTGCCCAGTTTTCGGCAATCTCGCGCATTTGTTTTTCCTTTGGTCGGGCGTCCAAATCCAACAAACGGCGCGCGGCTTCTTGCAAGGCAAGATCGCCATGCGCAAACACATCGGCGCGGCCAAGACTGAACATGGCATAAATCTCGGCGGTCCAGGTGCCAATTCCCGGCACCGCGGTCAAGGTTTGGATCACCTGCGCATCGGTCATCAACGGCAAGGCGGCATAGTCAATCCGGGCGGCCGCCAGCGCATGCGCATAGCGGATCTTTTGGCGAGAAAGGCCGCAGGCGCGCAAATCATCCTCGGTCGCCCGCACCACCGCATTCTCATCGGTAAGCCCCGCGCCCTCCAGCCGCGCCCAAATCGCGCGGGCCGACTGGGTGCTGACCTGTTGGCCAATAATCGCGTCGAACAAAGCCGCAAACCCACCCGCACGTAACCGCAAAGGCAATGGGCCAGCCTGGTCCAAAGCCAAGCCAAAGCGCGGGTCGGCCCGTGCCAACCACGCTGCCCCTTCGGCCACGCAAGCATCGCTTGTGATTATTCGTCCAATCATTCCGCCCCCAATTTGTCGCAGGCTAGCCGTGGTGCAAAGCCGTTGAAACCCCCAAAAGGCCGTTGAGGCATTGTAGCCGTGACAATTTCACACTTGCCCGATTGGGGTCTACGGGAATACTCACGAGGTATGAGCCAAACCGACACCCTCCTCCCCGACCCCGCCCAGTCCCGCCGCAATGTGTGGGTGCTTGTCGCTGCCCAAGCAATCTTGGGCGCGCAGATGCCGATGATTTTCACCATCGCCGGGCTTGCAGGCCAAACTTTGGCGTCAAACGCCTGTTGGGCCACCCTGTCAATTTCGATTATGGTGGTGGGGTCGATGCTCTCGGCGACGCCTTTGTCGTCGATCATGCAAAAATACGGGCGGCGCGTGGGGTTTTTGATCGGCACGGCGGCGGGTGCCTTAGGGGCGGCTATTGGGGCTTACGGGCTTTATGCCGGGTCTTTCCCGATCTTCTTGCTGGGCGCGATCTTTTCGGGCACCTATATGTCGGCCCAAGGGTTCTACCGTTTCGCCGCCGCCGACACCGCGTCTGAGGATTTTCGCCCAAAGGCAATTTCATGGGTGATGGCCGGTGGGTTGCTGTCGGCGATCATCGGGCCGCAGCTGGTCAAGGTCACGGCCCAGGCCTTTGTGGTGCCGTTCATGGGGACATATCTGGCGGTGATTGTGTTGAACATTCTGGGGTCGTTCCTGTTTTTGGGCCTGAACATCCCCAAGCCGCCCAAGCCGAAAATTGGGGATGCGCTGGGGCGGACGCGGTGGGAAATGATCCGGACGCCGCGCATCGCGGTGGCGGTGATTTGTGCCACGGTTTCCTATGCCTTGATGAACCTTGTGATGACCTCGTCGCCGATGGCTGTGGTGGGATGTGGCTTTCAAACCTCAAACGCGGCGGATGTGGTCACGGCCCATGTTTTGGCGATGTATGTGCCGTCCTTCTTTACCGGGCATTTGATTGCGCGGTTCGGGGTGGAAAAGATCATCGCGGTGGGGCTGGTTATTTTGGCCGGAGCGGGGGCTGTGGCGCTGACCGGGGTTGAGCTGCCGAATTTCTTTGCCGCCCTCATCTTGCTGGGGATCGGCTGGAATTTCGGGTTTATCGGGGCCACCACGATGCTGGCCGGTACCCATGCCCCGCATGAAAGAGGCCGGATGCAGGGCTTGAATGACCTTCTGGTTTTCGGGGGGGTCACCATGGCCTCGCTTTCATCGGGGGGGCTGATGAACTGTTCGGGCGGGTCGGTTCAGGAAGGCTGGGCGGCGGTGAATATCGCGATGCTGCCGTTCTTGGTTTTGGCCGGAGGGGCGCTGATTTGGCTGGCGATGCAGCCCAAGGAAACCCGCGCGATTTGAGTGCGAAACGCGGGTGGAATCGCGCGCGGACGCCTTTGTAAGCATTTGATATAAAAGGGTTATGAAGTTTTTATTAACCTGATCTTAACCTGCGTTCGCGGTTGAGATATGTGTTTGCCTACCCTCAAACTGGGCAAGCTAAATATGTTGAACCCCTGATATGCCGGACAAAACTATTGCCGGTCGAGGTGAAGCCAATGACTGCTCGCAAGAAACGGG
>CBDTUV010000342.1:0-2897 GCA_965363575.1 uncultured Pseudorhodobacter sp.
GCGGCCACACCGGGGGATTTTTCCGGCGCGATGGTAGAATAGCGCGCGGTGCCGATGCGGGGCGTATGATCGACCCCCATCAGCATTTCGGTCGCCGCCAAATAATGCGATTTGATATCATCCTCGCGCAGTTCCATCGTGTCGCGTGTCGTCATTTGATAACCTTTCGCTTAAAGCGGTTTGCAATTCATCTGAAACAGATTGATTGCAAACCAAGACATACCGAGGGCTTGGTCATATTACGCTTAGCGTTGCGGGATAATTCGGCCACCGGCCCCCACCACAAATTTACGAACCCCCGCAAAGCCGGGAGGGTTCTTTTCGACCAGCGCTTGGAACGGGCGTTCGGGCATGATCAGCATACGGTCCATGGAGGTAGCACCTATATCGGCAAGGCTTTTGCCGGCAAAAGGGCTGGAGGTGAAAATCTGACGTTCCGCACTGGAGAACCAGCCGGTTTTCACGGTTTCCTCACGCTCGGCCAACAAATCCTCAACCGTCCAGACCAGCGCCCAATCTTGGCCGGGTTCGGGTTTGGCATCTGCCAATACGTCCGAAATTGGCCCCGTTTGCAGGGTGAAACTGCTGGAATACATGGGGCCAAGGTGGATGCGGCGCAGGCGTTTGGGGTGCAGATCGTCGAAATCGGTGTCAAAACCCTTGGCGATGGTGACCAGTTTCAACCCATCAAAGCTTTGCGCCATCAGATGCGCCTGGACTTGCGGCCAACGCCTGTCATCACGGGGCAACGGAGTTTTGCCGCTGTCATCAAGGTTCATCATATAGATGACAGGCAGGTTGGTTTGGGTGTCATAGACGGCCCAATGCACCAACCACGAGCGGCGCGATTTGGTTTCGCCAAGCCATTGCACATCAGCATCATTGCGCGCCCAAAACTGCGCACCGCCCACAAGGCTTTCATAATACAGCCGCTGCGACATGGTGAATTGCAGGCGGGTGGGAATGGCCAGTTCGCCAATGATCTGGCGGATCATCGCGTCCTTGATCTCGGACTCGCTGGGCAGATTGGCCAGATGCTTTTCGGCCTGCTGCGCGTCATTGGCCATGACCAGCAGTTCCTGGGCAATCGGAAAGCCGCTTTCATGGCGGTCAAAGGTCAGCTTGCCGGGCAAAGGGCCATCGACCCGGCCTGTCATCAGGTATTTATACGCCAACGATTGAAAGGTCAGGTTCAACCGCTGGATATAGGCGCCGATCACGCGCGCCTCAAGCTTGGTCACGGCACCTTCGCCTTCCAACTCGGCGGCGACGCGGGCCAGATGACCGGTGATCCTGTCAAACTTGTCAAAATAGCGCCGGACGATGGCGGTATCGTACAGCTCTGCGTGATCGTCAGTCAGGGTGTTCACGTCTCATCCTTCCTTTTGCGGCGGATATAGACGCCGATGGCGCTTATGGCGATGAACACTGCCAAAAACACGATTTGGCCCGCGTTGGGTGCCACGGCAAAGCCGTCCGTGACCGCCCCAAGATAGAGGGCGGTCATACCCGTCATGACCACGGCCCAGACCGACCAACGGTCGCCCTCGCCAAAGAACATGATGTAAATCACCTCAAGCGCGCGGCGCGTGGCCCGCCACAGTCGCATCTCAGCCGCCATATTGGTTTTTGTCATGCTTTTCCACGATGGCGGCAAAGCGGCGGGCGAAACGCTCATCTGCCTTGGCCTTTTGCTCCAATATCTTGCGGGCAAAGACCATGTGATCCTCATGCGCGTCCATCATATCGGCCATCCGGTTGTTGGTGGCGGTGCCGATGGCTGCCATGGCGGCCTGCGCCTCTTGGTCGGTTTTTACACCGATTTCGTTGATGCGGTGGGCCACATCCTGCTGCTGCGCGGTTTTCAGGGATGAGGTCAGGGCGTCATAAAGCACCACGCGCTGCTTGGTATCGGTTTGCAGCTTGTTGATCAGAACCATCTGGGTGGCAGCTTGGTTTTGCAAGCTGTCCATCCAGGTTTTGCCCTTTTCGATATAGCGTTCCAGCGTTTGCGATTTGGCCAGATCGACCTGTTCTTGCTGGACCAGCGCGTTATAGCGGGTGTTCAACGCGGCCAGTTCGCTTTCCAGCTTGGTGCGCTTGGCGGCGTCTTGTTCAACGCTGATTTTGTTTTCCAGATCGATGATCTTTGGGTCCATCGCGGTGATCTCGGCGCGCACGCTTTCAAGGCTGCCGACGGTCGACTCGCGCTCATCCAGCGTGCCTGTCAAGTTGGTTTCCACGCTGGTTTTTTGCGTATTCAGCATGTCCAACTGCCCCTGAAGCAATTTGACGATGATATCGGACTTGGCGATCAGATCTTGCAATTTGTCATCAATCGACGCGGTGCGCATACGTTCTTGGCGCAAAGATTCCGCCTTGGCGTTTGAGAAAATGCCAATAAAGCTTTCCATCCCGGTCTTGTTGCGCATTTCATCGAAATCGCGGCTAAACCCGGCGGTCACATCATCCAGACCCATGATCAGATCGGCGATATTGGCGTTCATCAAGTCGGTGTGCTGATGCACTTCGTCCAATGTGGCGTTTTCCACGTCAATCGCAGCCTCGCCCGCCTCAATCTTGGCGCGGGCGACCTCGATCCGGCTCGTGATCTCGGTGATCTTGCTTTGGGCCTTTGCCACCTGATCTTGGCTTTCGCGGATCTTGCTGTCGAAATCTGCCATGCTGGCCTCCGATGTAAATACATGTAACATATGGGTGGAGGGTGCGGATCATTCCAGCCTCAACTGCGAAAAAATGCCGCAGCCAAGAACTTGCCCCCCGATTGCAGATAAATTGCGGCATAGGGGCGGGAAATGCAATTGGTTTGGCGCAGCACCCTTTTGCCTCTTTTTCTGTTGAAAAATATCCTGCGGAGGGGGAATTGGCCTCAAACC
>CBDTUV010000343.1:0-2884 GCA_965363575.1 uncultured Pseudorhodobacter sp.
CTGTCGCTGCGCGGTATTGTGTCCACTGTGCTCTATCTGCTGGCAGGCGGGGTGATGATGATGCTGTTTCGCCCTATTTTGGGGTTGATCTGATGTTGCGCATGGTTTTTGCCGCCCTTTCAGGCGGGCTGTTTGGCGCGGGGCTTTTGGTGTCTGGCATGGTGGATACCACCAAGGTCCAAGGTTGGCTTGATGTCTTCGGCGATTGGGACCCGACGCTGGCCTTTGTGCTGGGTGGGGCGATTGTTCCCATGGCCATCGCATGGCGCGTCGCCGCCCGCCGCCGCACGGCGCTGCTGGGCGATACGATCCCCAGGCCCAACACGGACCCGTTGGATAGAAACATCGCCGTTGGCTCGGTTCTGTTTGGCATGGGCTGGGCGCTTGCGGGCCTTTGCCCCGGCCCCGCGATGGCGTCCCTTAGCTTTGGCGGCTGGGGCGGCATCTTGTTTTTCCTTGCCATGGCGGCAGGCATGTATGTAGCCACACCTATCAGCCAAAGACTCAACCAACCCACAGCAAACGCCTAAGGAATGATGATGGATATTCGCGCGCTTACCCCCACCTATGCCGTCTCGCCCCAGATTGACCCGTCAGACCTGGCCGCGATCAAGGCGGCAGGCTATGTGGCGATCATCAACAACCGCCCCGACGCAGAGATCCCCTCCGACCTGCACAATGACATCATGCAGCGCGCGGCCAAGGATGCAGGCCTTGCCTTCTTTGCCAACCCGGTGATCGGCGGCATGATGACGATGGAAAACGTGACCGAACAGGCAGCGGCCATTACCGCAAGCAGTGGCCCGGTTCTGGCCTATTGCGCCTCGGGCAACCGGTCCTCGGTGGTTTGGGCGCTGTCCAATGCGGGCAAACTGCCGACCGATGATCTGATCGGTATCCCTGCGCGCTTTGGCTACCAACTCGAAGGGTTGCGCAGCCAGTTGGACGCGATGGCGAAAAACGCCTAACCGCCCTCCATAATACAAAAATGCCGGGCGCGTTGCCCGGCATTTTTCATTTCAGTCCAGCAAACTCACGCCAAATCGGCGTTCATCACCTTGGTCCAGGCCGCCGCAAAATCGCGCACAAACTTGCCCGCATTGTCATCCTGCGCATAAACCTCGGCATAGGCGCGCAGCACCGAATTGGACCCGAACACCAGATCAACCCGTGTCGCCGTCCACTTCACAGCGCCCGACTTGCGGTCTTGGATTTCATACAGGTTGCGGCCCTTTGGCACCCATTTATGCGCCATATCGGTCAGGTTCACAAAGAAATCAGTGGTCAGCGCGCCCACACGGTCGGTGAACACCCCATGCTTGGTGCCACCGTGGTTGGTGCCAATCACCCGCATACCACCGACCAGAACCGTCATCTCATGCGCGGTCAGGCCCATCAACTGCGTGCGGTCCAACAGCAACTCTTCGGCGCTGACGGCATAGTCCTTCTTCAACCAGTTGCGATAGCCATCATGCAACGGCTCCAACACGTCAAAGCTGGGCGCATCGGTCATCGCATCGGTCGCATCACCGCGGCCCGGCGTAAACGGCAAGGTCACGGCATGGCCCGCAGCCGATGCCGCCGCTTCCACACCCATATTGCCCGCCAGCACGATCACATCGGCAATACTTGCGCCGGTGGCAACTGATACCGCCTCCAGCTTGGCCAAAACCGCCGCCAGACGGTCAGGCTCATTGCCCACCCAATCCTTTTGCGGCGCAAGGCGGATGCGTGCGCCATTGGCCCCGCCCCGCAAGTCCGACCCACGGTAGGTGCGCGCAGAATCCCACGCGGTTGCCACCATATCCGACACCGACAACCCGGCATCCGCAATCTTGGCCTTCACAGCCGCCACATCATAATCGGCACGCCCCGCAGGCACCGGATCTTGCCAGATCAGGTCCTCGGCAGGCACGTCCGGCCCGATATAGCGCGCCTTTGGCCCCAAATCGCGGTGCGTCAGCTTGAACCACGCCCGTGCAAAGGTTTCCGAAAAATAGGCCTGATCGGCCGCAAAGCGTTCAGAAATCGCGCGGTACGCCGGGTCCATCTTCATCGCCATGTCGGCGTCAGTCATGATCGGCATGCACTTGATGCTTGGGTCTTCCACATCGGCGGGCATATCCTCGGGCGCAATATCAATCGGCTCCCACTGCCACGCGCCTGCCGGGCTTTTGCGCAGCTCCCAGTCATATTTGAACAGCAGCTTGAAATAGCCGTTGTCCCACTTGGTCGGCTCGGTGGTCCAAGCCCCTTCAACGCCGCTCGACATGGTGTGCCGACCAAGGCCGTTATTGGCCGTGGTGCCATTGCGCCAACCCATGCCCTGTTCTTCCAGATCGCAACCTTCGGGGGCCGAACCAATATCCTCGGCACGCCCTGCGCCATGCGCCTTGCCCACGGTATGACCACCAGCGGTCAAGGCCGCCGTTTCTTCGTCATCCATCGCCATACGCGCGAATGTTTCGCGCACATGATGCGCGGTGTTCAGCGGGTCTGGCTTGCCGTTCACGCCTTCGGGGTTCACATAGATCAGGCCCATCTGCACCGCAGCCAGCGGGTTTTCCATGGTCGAGGCATCGGTCACATCGCCGTAACGGCCATCACTCGCCGCCAGCCATTCCTTTTCCGCACCCCAATAGACGTCCTTTTCCGGGCCCCAAATATCGGCACGGCCAAAGCCAAAGCCATAGGGTTTCAACCCCATCGACTCATACGCCACTGTGCCCGCCAGCAAAATCAAATCTGCCCAGCTCAGCTTGTTGCCATACTTCTTTTTGATCGGCCACAGCAGGCGGCGCGCCTTATCAAGGCTCACGTTATCCGGCCAAGAATTCAACGGGGCAAAGCGCTGGTTGCCCGTGTTGCCGCCACCGCGCCCATC
>CBDTUV010000344.1:0-2850 GCA_965363575.1 uncultured Pseudorhodobacter sp.
ATGGCTTCTTCGGCGGTTTCGACAAAATGGATCAACTTCAGGTCTTCGGCGGCGATGGTGCCTGCATCGGCCAAGGCGTCCCAGTTGATGATCTTTTCCCAGAACGCTTTGCCAAACAACAAAAACGGCACGCGTTTCATGCGGCCGGTTTGGATCAGCGTCAGGCTTTCAAACATCTCATCCAAGGTGCCAAAGCCACCGGGAAAGACGCAGATCGCCGCCGCGCGCATCAGGAAATGCATTTTGCGGATCGCAAAATAGTGGAAGTTGAAGCACAGATCAGGGGTCACATATTCATTGGGCGCCTGTTCATGAGGCAGCACAATGTTCAGGCCGATACTTTGACCGCCCGCCTCTTGCGCGCCACGATTGCCCGCCTCCATCACGCCCGGGCCGCCGCCAGTGATGATCACGTTTTCGCGGCCATAGCTGGTCATGGACCGTTCGGTCATGATGTACGCAAACTTCTGCGCCTCGGCATAGTAGACACTAAGATCAGCCAGGGTTTTGGTGCGGGCCGTGTCTTTCTTGGCCGGGTCGGGAATGCGGGCACCGCCGAACAAGACAATCGTGCTTTCGATGCCGCGTTCATCCATCACAAGCTGGGGTTTCAACAGTTCCAGTTGCAAGCGGACTGGGCGCAACTCTTCGCGACACATGAATTCATTGTCGGTAAAGGCGAGGCGATATGCGGGCGCGCGGGTTTGGGGCGTGTCTGGAATATCGCGGACGGCGCGCACGTCTTGCTGGCTGTCGCGAAAAGGGTGTTTGCGGGTGTCGTCTTTCATCGTGTTTCCTTGGTCTGGCCTTGGTCTGCAATTGCGTGACTTCTTCTCAACGTTTATAGGCTTGGGGCAAGCATGACCACCGTAAAGGAATAGACCATGAGCAATGCCGCCCTAGAGACCGCAATCGAAGCCGCATGGGAGACCCGTGACAGCATCACCCCCGCCACCAAAGGCGAGGCCCGCGACGCGATTGAAGCAACCTTGACCGCGCTGGACAGCGGGTCGTTGCGGGTGGCGGAAAAGCGGGGGGCGGATTGGCATGTCAATCAGTGGGCCAAGAAAGCCGTGCTGCTGTCGTTCCGGCTGACCGATATGTATGAGATTTCGGGGTCCAATGGCGGCAGCAATTGGTGGGACAAGGTGCCATCCAAGTTTCAAGGCTGGACCGAGTCTGATTGGCGCGCGGCGGGCTTTCGGGCCGTGCCGGGATCGATTGTGCGGCGGTCGGCCTATATCGCCAAGGGCGTCGTTTTGATGCCGTCCTTTGTGAATATCGGTGCCTATGTGGATGAAGGATCCATGGTCGACGGCTGGGCCACGGTCGGGTCTTGTGCCCAGATTGGCAAGAATGTGCACCTTTCTGGAGGGGTCGGTATCGGCGGCGTTTTGGAGCCGATGCAGGCGGGACCGACGATTATCGAGGATAACTGCTTTATCGGCGCGCGGTCCGAGGTGGTTGAAGGCTGTATTATCCGCGAAGGATCGGTGCTTGGGATGGGTGTTTTCATCGGGCAATCGACCAAGATTGTGGACCGTGAAACCGGGACCGTGATGTATGGCGAGGTGCCTGCCGGATCGGTTGTGGTGGCCGGGTCGATGCCTTCGAAAAACGGGATCAACCTCTATTGCGCGGTGATTGTGAAAAAGGTGGACGCGAAAACGCGGTCCAAAACGTCGATCAATGAGCTGCTGCGGGATTGAGTGCGCCTCTACCCGGAGAATCGCGCGCGATTTTCCGGGTAAGCTATTGATTTTATAACATTTCAGGAAAAAAATTTACCTGATGTTAATCTTTGAATCGCGCGCTTAGTCGGGCCTGTTCGTTTCATATCGGGCCTTGACCGGAAACTCTGGCAACCACGCTTCGCGACGTTTTGTCCACAGTTCATACGTCGGGACGAATTGATCAGGGGCATCCATGGACCCAAGGTTCAGCTCTATCTCATCCCCACTGTGCCCAAAGACCGTTGAGCCGCATTTGGGGCAAAAGTGCCGCCCTTTGAAATCGCTTGTCTCGCCTGTAAGGGTAACGGCTGGTTCTGGGAAGATCGCCGAGGCGTGGAACAGCGCGCCATGATGTTTGCGGCAATCGAGACAGTGGCAAAGGCCAACGCGGTCCGGCTGCCCTTTGGCGACAAACCGAACCGCCCCGCAAAGACAACCACCTTGGAATTCATCCATATCTTGCCTCACTCTATCATTAGCAGATCGGGCAATTATAAGGGGAAGCCCAGAAATTTCTACCACTTCTGCGGCTATGGGTGAGCGGGCATGCCGGCCCCTTTGCCGCGCTGATTTAAGACAGGCCAGGCCTTGTTGGCCGGTCAATCAACGGGTGCGGCGGGTTTGTTGCGGTCCCATTGGGCGGTCATTTTGCGGTTCAGCCATGCAAGGCCCACCAAGGACAGGCCCAGCCCCATGAAGGAAAACACCCGGATCAGGCCGGACAGGCCCGACATATCAACCAAGAACACCTTGGCGACCGTTAGCGCCACGCCGGCCATCGCGGTTTTGCGCAAGATGTCTGAGCGTTTGCCAAAGGCAAAGACCAACAGCGCCACCGAAGCGATGAGCATGGCAAGGGTATAGGTGTAAAGCTCGGGGTCGGAAAAGCCGGGGACGGAAAGGTTAGTGCCGCGCCAAAGCCTGCGGATTTCCATGCCGATATAGAGGGTGGCAAAGAAGGTCGCCGCGAGGATAAAGCCTATGCGAACCTTGCGGCCAAAATGCGTGATCTTCCATGCGGCCACGGCGAACACGGCGGCCAACGGCAGGAAAGCGAGCGCGAGGCTGTCAAACAGCGGTGGGCCTAGGATCAGTTCATTGCGGGCGGTCAAGGGGT
>CBDTUV010000345.1:0-2831 GCA_965363575.1 uncultured Pseudorhodobacter sp.
CCCGTGTGGCTCCACCAAATCTCAAAAAGGCCGGGCAGTTTGCCCGGCCTTTTGGTTTTCTGGGGCCTTTTGGTTTTCTGGGGCCTTTTGGTTTTCTGGGTGTATTGGCTGGTCTACAGCTTTACGGGCCAATCGCCACCCGCGAGCGTTGAGATTGCGGCGATGATGCGGTCGAAACTCGCGCCGGCCCGTGCCGTCCGGTGGCGCGCGCGCAAATAACCGTGAATGAGGCCGGGTTCTTGGTAATGCGCCGCTTTGCCGCCTGCCGCTGTGACCTGGGCGCAATAAAGCCTGCCGTCATCTGACAGCGGGTCGCATTGGGCCGTAATCACGACTGTTGGGGGCAAGTTTGCAAAACTGGTCGCGCGCAAGGGGGAAAAGCTGGGGTTTGCCTCTGCCGTGGTGTCGCCTCCGCTGCGAATGGTGGCATAAAAGGCAACATCTTGGCGGGTCAGCATGGGTGCGAAGGCATGGTCTGTGGCACTTTGGGTTGGGTGCGGCGCACCTAGACCGGGGTACATCAGCACTTGGCCAATCGGAGCGTGGGGCGTGCCGCGCAGGGCCGCGGAAATGGCGGCGCAAAGGTTTCCGCCAGCACTGTCGCCAACCAAAACCAGCGGTACGCCAGACTTTGCCAAGTGACGCACGGCGGTCAGGGCATCGTTAAAATCATCCGGAAAGGGATGTTCGGGCGACAAGCGGTAATCAATCGCGGTCACCAGCGCCTTCGTGCGAGCACAAATCTCGGCGCAGACATCATCATGGCTGTCGAGGCCGCCAACGACAAAGCCGCCGCCGTGCAGATAGGCGACTTGTGCAGTTATCGGGTGTTGGACCTGATAGCTGCGGGTGGGGATGGTGTGATCCGTGGCGGCGATAAAGCTGTCCGTGACCACCACCCCCGGTGGATGGCCCGCGTTAAAAGCACGGCACATTTTGTCATAAACCGCGCGCTGATCTTGAATGCTCAGGCCAATTGCATCGGGCGGATACCATTTTTCGGTTTCACGGATAAAGGCCCAGGTTTCGGCGTCGATCAAGTCGTTATATTTTGGGTCATATTGGGTCATGGCATCACCTCAAACTTATCCACATCGACCATGCCGTGATCGGTAATTTTCAGATGCGGGATTACGGGAAGGCATAAGAACGCCAGCTGCAAAAACGGTTCCTCTAGCGTCACGCCAAGGCTGTGGGCGGCGGCGCGTAAGGCTGTCAGGCTGTCGCGGACGAATTCGAAGGGCTCTAGGCTCATCAGCCCCGCGACCGGTAGCGCCAGTTCGGCAAGGATTCTGCCACCGTCCACCACAACAAAGCCGCCTTCAATTTCACCCAATCGGGTGACGGCCAGCGCCATATCGGCGTAATCAGCACCCACCACCGCGATATTATGGTGGTCATGGCAAACGGTCGATGCGATGGCCCCGCGCTGCAACCCAAAGCCTTTGACAAAGCCTGTGGCGCGGTTGCCGTTTTTGCCATGACGCTCAATCACCGCGATTTTCACAAGGTCGCGGGCGATATCGGGGGCTTTGTCGCCATCGGTGGGGGCGATGTCATAGGTCAGATGCTCGGTGATGATTTTACCGGGGATTATGCCGATCACCGGGGTTTGCACGCGGTTGCCACCCGTGCGAAAATCTGTGGCGGTAATGGCGGGCGCGTTGACTGAATGGCGCGCCACGGGGGGAATGGTTTTGCGCGCGGCAAAGGCCCCATCCGTGACCTGCACACCGCCTGCAAACACCATTGCCGCGCGGCAGGATTCCAAGCTGTCGATCACCGCAATATCGGCCCGTTTTCCGGGTGCGATCAGGCCGCGATCCTTTAGGCCAAACGCCTCGGCCGCAGACAGGCTGGCAGCGCGGTAGACGGCCAAGGGCGGCGCGCCAAGTGCGATTGCGGTGCGGATCATATAGTCCAGATGCCCGTGTTCGCCGATATCGAGCGGGTTCCGATCGTCGGTGCAAAAGGCGATATAGGGGCTGTGGCGTTCGGTGATCAGGGGGGCGAGCGCGTGCAGATCCTTGGACACCGACCCTTCGCGGATCAACAGGCGCATGCCTTTGCGCAGCTTTTCCAAGCCTTCATCGGCGGTCGTCGCCTCATGTTCCGTGCGGATGCCTGCGGCGATATAGCCGTTCAAGGGGTTGCCGCGCAACAAGGGGCAATGGCCGTCGATATGGCGGCCCTGAAAGCCGTTGAGTTTGTCCATGACGCCGGGATCTTGCATCAAAACGCCGGGAAAGTTCATGAATTCCGCAAGGCCAAGGCTGCGGGGGTGATCTTTCAAGGGCAAGATATCGGCGGCTTCCAGCACCGCGCCCGAAGTTTCCATATGGGTCGACGGCACGCAGGATGACAGTTGCACGCGGATATCCATTAAGGTCAGGGCCGATGCCTCAAGGAAATAATTGATGCCCGCAAGGCCACAGACATTGGCGATTTCATGCGGATCGCAGATTGCGGTGGTAACCCCCAAAGGGGTGACGCAACGGTCAAATTCAAACGGGGTGACAAGGCTGCTTTCAATATGCAAATGCGTGTCGATAAAGCCCGGCACAAGGATTTTACCCGTAACATCAATGACCTGCTTACCCTGATAGTCACCAAACACACCCACAATCGTATCGCCGCAGATTGCCACGTCGGTTTGAACCAGATCGCCGGTGATCAGGTCAAACACCCGCCCGCCGCGCAGCACCAGATCGGCGGGTGTGGCCCCTTGGCCTTGGGCGATACGGGCAGAGAGGGGGGCATGTGTCATGGGGCATATCCTTTGCTTTGCCACAGCAAACCCGATGCAGCCAGCGGCGTCCAGCCCCCGCACC
>CBDTUV010000346.1:0-2797 GCA_965363575.1 uncultured Pseudorhodobacter sp.
TCGCAGACATCGACCCAAGTGATTTGGTCGGCATAAAGCGCGCGCAGCTCTGCCTCATGCAAGGGGGCGGCTTGGCGAATTTTGGCCTCACGCGTGTCGCCATCAAGGTCGGTGGCGACGATTAGGCGGTGGCCTGCAAGGGGGGTGGCCTCGTCCATCACGGCCCCTTTTCCGCCTGACAAGATATAGCGGGGGGCGTCCCCTTTGCGCCGCAACCCGATGCGGTCGGGATAGGCGAGGGCGGCGAGTTGGCCGGGGCTAAGCGCGCTGTTATTGGGGCTTTGGGTAAGGCGTTTGGCTTCGGATTTTATCCGCTCAATCACGCCACGGTCTGGGGTATAGGGGTGGTGCTGTTCAAAGTGGCGCGGGTTTGTGATGGCGGCAAGGCGCAAGGCTAGGTCGGGTGGGGCACCGCGCAAAGGGTCGCGTTCGGCCAGCATTGCTGCGAGCGTTGCCGCATCAGGCCCGCCCCCTGCGGTTTGCAGCATATGGCCAAGGCGGGGGTGCAAGGGTAGGGCAGCCAACGCGCGGCCATGGTCGGTGATGCGGCCGGCTTTCAGGGCGCCAAGGGCGTGCAGCAGGCTATGCGCCTCGGCCATCACGCCGGGGTTTGGTTGGGTTAGGAAAGACAGGCCGTCCGCGCTGCCCCACAGGGCAAGTTCCAAGGCCAGTGGCGTTAGGTCGGCGGCCTCTATTTCGGCGGGAGGAAAGGCCGCCATTCCGCCTTCTTCGCCTTTGGTCCAAAGACGGTAGCAGGTGCCGGAGGCGACGCGGCCAGCGCGGCCACGGCGTTGTTCAGCCTCGGCCTTTGTCACCCTTTCGGTGACAAGGCGCGACATGCCTGAATTGGGATCAAACCGCGCGCGGCGGGATTTGCCTGCATCCACCACAATGCGGATATCTGGCAAGGTGAGCGAGGTTTCTGCAATTGCGGTGGCCAGCACAATCTTGCGCCCGGTGGCCTGTGGCGCAAGGGCCGCGCGCTGGTCGGCAAAAGGCATGTTGCCGAACAAAGGGCGGATTGTGCAGCCTTGGGGTATGCGCCCTTTCAGCGCGGCTTCGGTTCGGCGAATTTCACCTTCGCCCGGCAGGAAGGCGAGCAACCCACCTTCGGGGCATTCCTCTAGCGCTTGCAGGATCAAGGCTGCGACCTCATTTTCTAGCCGTGCGCGGGGTGGCAAGGTGTGGGGAAGCCAGCGGGTTTCGACCGGGTAAGCCCGCCCTTCGGATGTAATAAGGGGGGCGTCGCCCAGCAATGCAGCCACCGGGGCTGCGTCAAGCGTTGCGGACATGACCAGCAGCAACAGGTCATCGCGCAGCGCGCCGCGCAGTTCCAACGTCAGCGCAAGGCCCAGATCGGCGTTCAGGCTGCGTTCGTGGAATTCATCAAAAATCACGGCGCCAATGCCATCAAGGCTGGGATCAGATTGGATCATTCGGGTCAAGATGCCTTCGGTCACGACCTCTATTCGGGTCGCGCGGCTGATCTTGGCCTCGCCGCGCACACGGTAGCCTATGGTTTGGCCAACAGGTTCGCCCAAAGTTTCGGCCATGCGTTCGGCCGAAGTGCGGGCCGCAAGGCGGCGGGGTTCCAGCATCAAGATACGGCCCTGCGTTAGACCCGCATCCAGCATGGCCAAAGGCACGCGCGTGGTTTTGCCAGCCCCCGGTGGGGCCTGAAGTACAGCCATGCGCCGCGTCCGTAAGGCCGCGATGAGCCGAGGCAGCGCCTCGTCAATGGGAAGGGGTTGGTTGGCCTGATTCACGCGGCCTTTATCGGCGTTTCATCGCTGCTTTGCCATAGATGGATTCCATTGCCACCTCGGTAACCCGCATCCGGCCATTGGCGGTTGGTTCATACGTCAGGGTGAAGGGGAATATTGTGCGCTCGGCCATATCTGAGGGTTTGAAGCCTGCGATGCGGCGGTATTGGCCAGCGCAGACAACTGCGTTTCCTTTGGCTTGCGGTTTGGAAATCGCAATGGAGCTGACATAGCGACCATCATACATTTTCAAGCTGTTCTTGCATTCCTGCCCTGAATCAACGTCACGCAAAATGGCGTAAAGGGCGGTGAGCGTGTCGACGGTGCCGCCTTGGCTGGAAGGTGCCACTTCGTCTTGGCGCGCTTCACGCGGAGGTGTATATTTCACTGCGCTGGGCACGCCGCGCGTATAGGTCATCTTGCTGGTCGATTGCTTTTTGCCATTGTCGGATTGTTCGACATAGCTGAACGGGGTGTAGCGGGTGCCGGAAATGGCACCTTTTGCAGTGCCAGTGTAGCTTATCTTGCGAAACATCGCGGCGATGCCTGCGCTTTTCAAAAGACCGGAGACGGCATAGCGATTGCCATCCTCGACCGCCGAAAAGCCAAGCGTTGCGGCGTTGAGACCGCGGATGACGACATCAAAGGTGGCTTTGTCTTCGATCCTGTCGGCCAAGACCGTACCGGGCAGGGCGGTGCAAAGCGATATGGACAATGTGGCAATGCGAAGCGATTTCATTGTGCTGTCCTCAATCCTTTTGGGGATTTTCGTCCTAAGAGACGTTTTGTTCCCATCCTTACTAGAGTATAGACCTGCAGTCGGGCAAAAAACCCCTAAGCTTGGGGGGAAAGATGACAATGCTGTCACCTCGCCTTGTATTGGATAAGTATTCGACCAGCGTAAGCGAGACCTTGCCGGAGTGGCGCGATGGATGTTTCAGAGATTGCAGAAAAGGTGGCCGCGGGCGACAGGCGTGCATTGGCGCGGGCGATCACTTTGGTCGAATCGACGCGGGCAGAGCATCGGACGCAGG
>CBDTUV010000347.1:0-2796 GCA_965363575.1 uncultured Pseudorhodobacter sp.
CGGCGGTCAATTTTGTACTTGGCAGAGGTGCGTTTTGTCATCTCTGATCTCCTTCGTTTAAGACATGAAGGGCGTTGTCCTTCCCCTTGGTTCACCCGTTTCGGGGTACACCGCGGGTGACAGGTTTCCTTTTGCAAGGTCCACCAACACCAATGAAAAACCCCCGGAGGTAAATCCGAGGACAGGCGGGCTTATATAGGCGGGGGGGCCAGTGTCAACCGTTCAAAGCGGTTTGCACGCAATCTGACGAGGATTGCGTGCAAACCAATGGTGTTGGCGACGCGGCCTTAACCCCTAGGCGGCCAGATCATGCCGCAAAATCGCAGCCTCGGACCCAGACAAATTCCGGCGCGCATAGTCGCCGTATACATGCGGGTTTTCGGCCAAGCCGGGCAAAAGCTGCAACAAACGCGCGCGCTGCTGCGGCTCTACCGTATCCAGCGCTGTGTTGGAGGGGTGAAAGCTTTCGGTTTCCAGCCCATTGGCCCAAATCACCTGATGGCGTTCCAGCAGGAGGTGGATATATGTCACCTCACGCTGGGCCAGATCAACATGGATTGAGTGGTCGTTGACCAGATCCTCGGCCGCCACCAAAATCTCTGGCGTATTGAACAAGGCCATAGCGGCCGCCCCATGCACCAGCATCCGGTGCTGGGGTGAGACCAACAAATCCTTATCCGGGCGACCAAGACCCAGCGCGTCTGCCCTAAACCGTATGGGGCGCAGATGCGGCATGGCGTGCAAGCGCGCGCCAGTCATGCGGCGGTGCCCGGTCCATTGGATCTCTTGCATCCCGTTGTCTTTGGTGGCGATGGCATCACCGGGGTGCAGATCTTGGATCGGTTTTGCGCCATTTGCCGTGCGAATTAATGTGCCGGGGGTGAAACAAATCACCCCGCCTGCCGCACGCGCACCAACCACTTGGGCCGTGCGGTCGATTGCCAGACGAACCACCCAAAGGTCAACATTGGGTGGTGGAATCTCATCCACAAACATCAAAAGCTGTGCGCCCGTGTCCTGCACTTTGATCAAGGTGACAGTATAGCTTTGGATACCATCGGTCACGATGAACCCTTGTTCTGGGTCATCCACACCATCCTCATCAGTTGCGACATCAAGGCTGGCCGCCCGTGTCGTAACCGCTGCCCCAATTAAGCGTCGCACCATGCGCGCCGCCCGTTTTCTTATGTCCGCTGCCCCTTCGGCCCCCTGAAGAAGCAAAACGTCCTGCGCACCATCAACCCGTACCGTTTCCCCCGTCCAACGCCAAGAAGCGCCGACAGCAAGTACGTCCAATGGTGCGGCCTTCAGGCCGTCTGTTTCTGTCTGTGACCAAGAGATGACGAACGTGCCGCGAAAGCCCGTTCCCATTGCCTGTATGCCCGCTCGTTTTTTATCGTTTCTAAGCTTAGGTTAACAGGCGCGAATCGGCTTGGCTATTGTAAATGTGCCACAAATGCACAGAAACGAATCATTAAAGCGTTTCACCTGTGATGGGCCGCAGGACATCACAGACAAAAAACAGCGCGTTATTTGCTGGCAGGTCTTGCTTTGCACCCAATCGGATTTCGATTGAATGCGAACCGATTTAGAACCGGATGCGCAACCGCAATGATCCCAAGGTTTGCCCCGACGTCTGGCCCTCAAACTCACGGCCCAGATGGGTGACGCCATAAAAAACCTCAGACTTTTCACCGCGCCAATTCACACCAGCACGCAGCCGACTGCGATCTTTACGCAAGGCGATGGGTCCGCTTTTGGGCAAATAGGCACTGTCAAAAACCCGCGCAATATCGCCGCCGATCGTCGCACTCAGGCCTTGCACAACCGCGCCCGGCACGCCGACAAACCTTTGCCCCGTCACTTGATCCCGCAGCATCATGGCACCCTGTCCAAAACTGCCAAAGTTCAAATCACCGCCAATCCGTACGTAAGATTCAACACCTGCCTGGGCCTCAATAAAGGGGCGAAGGCGGGTGCTGCCAAAGATATAGGCCCTGCCCAACTCGGCCGAAACGGTGGGATAGATGTGGTTGGGCAATTGCGTAGCAAGGTTGCCGGGCGGGGTCATGCCAAAGGCTTTGTGCAGCTCTCGGTGCAATGACCCAACACCTGTTTGCGGGCCAATGGCCACAACATCCGCACCCAGCCGCATCTCTGCCGCGCCGCGCGCAAAATGCGCGTGAACACCGGCTGAGAGCGCCCCAACATAGCGCCGATCAATGGCAGAGGGAGTGGCAAGATTGGCCGGGGCGATAATTTCGGTTCTTAACCGATATTCAAGCAAAGCCCCGAACTGTTTGGGCAAGGCACCACCCCACCCCGCGCCACGGATCATGCTGACCGCATATGACCCGCTGCGCCAACGGTCTTTGCCATCGCCCAAGGCGTCATTGCTGAAAAACCGACCGTACCCAAGCGTTCCGTGTTTTTGCGCAACGGCCGCGTCTGGCACCTGTGCGACAAGTATATTTGGGAATGTTGCAAGGAAAACGGCTGCAAAAGCTGCAAAAATCGCGCGGGGCATAAATAGTCCACTTCAAAACGGCCCCCGCCATTGATCGCAAAACTATGCAAGTCTTGGCCCCTTCGCTAGGGGCTGGTGGCGCGATGATCCGTTTGATCCACACCTGTGGCTTGAACGCCGCAATTGGGTTCACCGATAGTGGCAAATGCCCAACAAGCGATGCGCAAAGTTGCGCGCGCACGTTCAGACAACCAAGGAATGGGGAGGGCCAAGTTGGTGCGGTCGGGGGGACTCGAACCCCCACTCCGGTTAAAGAACAGCGACCTCAA
>CBDTUV010000348.1:0-2786 GCA_965363575.1 uncultured Pseudorhodobacter sp.
GGCCCGCAATCGGTGGTCTATTTCGGTCATCAAGGCATCAAACGCGATGACCCCGACTTTTTTCCCGCCTATATTCTGAACGAAATTCTGGGCGGTGGCCGCTTTACCGCCCGCCTGATGACCGAAGTGCGCGACAAACGTGGCCTGACCTACGGCATCAGCACCTATCTCGCCCCGCAAGATTATGCCGAATCGATGATCGGCCAGTTTTCCAGCGCCAATGCCACCACCGCCGAGGCGATTAAAATCGTGCAGGCCGAATGGCAGCGCATGTATGACACCGGCGTGACCGAGGCGGAACTGGCCAAAACCAAGACTTACCTCACCGGTTCCTACCCCCTGCGCTTTGATGGCAACGCCCGCATTGCCCGCATCCTTGTTGGCATGCAGGCCGATGGTTTGCCAATAGATTACGCCCAAACCCGCAATGCCAAGATTGAGGCAGTAACACTGGCCGATATCGCGAAAATCGCCCAACGCCTACTTAAACCCGATGCGCTGCATTTCGTTGTGGTGGGTGAACCGGAAGGGCTGACCAGCACCCCCTAAGTGTCGCGTCGAAAACGGTGGATAACCCTGCCCAGATGGTGGTCAGGCCCCGACGTCCATGCTAGAATTGGTGGCATGAATGCTGCCAACCCCAATATAGACGCGCCTGCGCGCCCGGTCATCCGCCAGTTGGATGAAGCTGCAATCAACCGGATTGCGGCGGGTGAGGTTGTGGAACGCCCTGCCTCGGCGGTCAAAGAACTTGTAGAAAACGCGCTCGACGCAGGGGCGCTGCGCATCAGCGTCGATTATGCCGATGGCGGTAAAACCCTGATCCGCGTCACCGATGATGGCTGCGGCATGACGGGCGAAGACCTGCCTTTGGCCCTATCGCGTCACGCCACGTCCAAAATCGACGGCTCTGACCTTCTGAATATCCATTCCTTCGGCTTTCGGGGTGAGGCTTTGCCGTCGCTTGGCGCGGTTGGTCGGCTGACCATCAGCTCTCGCCCCCAAGGCCGCGATGGCATGATGATCGCCGTATCCGGCGGCCGCGTGGACCCTGTGCGCCCCACCCCCCTTAGCACCGGCACCGTCGTGGAACTGCGCGATCTGTTTTACGCCACCCCCGCGCGCCTCAAATTCATGCGCTCGGATCGGGCCGAGGCGCAGGCGATTGCCGAGGTGATCAAACGCCTTGCCTTGGCCGAACCGCAAGTGGGCTTTACCCTGCGCGATGTCTCTAACGACAACCCGCGCGTGATGTTTCGCGCTGACCCGGTGTCGGGCGATTTCTTTGATGCTTTGCACGCGCGGGTTACATCCGTGCTTGGCCGCGATTTTGCCGATAATGCCTTGGCGATCGACCACAGTCGCGAAGGTTTACGGCTGGTGGGCTATGCCGCCTTGCCCACTTATTCGCGCGGGTCATCTGCCGCGCAATATCTGTTCGTCAATGGCCGTCCGGTCCAAGACCGCATGCTTTTGGGCGCGCTGCGGGCCGCTTATATGGATGTCCTCAGCCGCGATCGGCACCCCGCCGCCGTGCTGAATATCGAATGTGATCCGCAAAGCGTTGACGTGAACGTCCACCCCGCGAAATCCGAAGTACGCTACCAAAAACCCGCCGATGTCCGCTCGCTCATCATTTCCACCCTACGCCACGCGCTGGCCGAGGCGGGGCATCGCGCTTCCTCCACCGTAGGCGCCGAAACGCTGGGGGCGTTTCAGCCCGAACCCGGTGCGCCCCCCCGCATTTACCAAATGGACCGCCCTTCAACCGGCGCTCTGTCGCGTGCCTACGCGTATCAAGCACCCGAAACCCCGATGGGCTTTGCCGAGGCACCGTCAGCGCGGTTTGAAGAGCCCGTCACAGGTGACACGACCCGCCCCTTGGGGGCCGCCCGCGCGCAGGTGCATGAAAACTACATCATCGCACAAACCACCGATGGCATGGTGATTATCGACCAACATGCCGCCCATGAACGGCTGGTTTACGAGCGCCTCAAGGCGCAGCGCGACAGCAAGGGCATTGCGGCCCAAGCCTTGCTCATCCCGGAAATCATTGAACTTTCCGCCAGCGACACCGCCCGTTTGCTCGACCTTGCCCCAGACCTTGCAGCGCTTGGTCTGGTGATCGAAGGCTTTGGCGGCAGCGCCATTGCCGTGCGTGAAACCCCCGCGATCCTTGGTCGCGTCGATGCCAGCGCCCTTCTGCGCGATATTCTTGATGACCTTGCAGATCTGGGCGCATCCGACCGCCTTCAGGCCAAAATGGACGCGGTTTTGTCGCGTATGGCCTGCCACGGGTCCATCCGCTCGGGCCGCCAAATGCGGGCCGAGGAAATGAATGCGCTTTTGCGCGAGATGGAGGCGACCCCCCTGTCGGGCCAATGCAACCACGGGCGGCCCACCTATGTTGAACTGAAACTGGCTGATATTGAAAAACTGTTCGGGCGCAGATGATAGAGATTGCAGGCAATACCTACCTTTGGAACGACCCCGTGGTGCTGATCATCGCGGGCGTTGCCCTTGTTATCTTGGGCTTTTTCCTGCTGATCCTGCGGGCTGCTGGCAAATCCGCCAAATCGACCGAGCCGCTGATGCGCGAAATGTCCTATCTTGGCCAACGCGTCCAAAACCTGTCCGAGGGGCAAGAGCGCCTTGCCGGCGGCCTGCATCATGTGTCGGAAACTCAAACGCATTCCCAAACCGCCATGCTGCAACTGATGGAAAAGCGTTTGATGGAGGTGCAGCGCGGCATGACCGAAAGCTTGCAAGGCAGTTCCAGTCGCACC
>CBDTUV010000349.1:0-2777 GCA_965363575.1 uncultured Pseudorhodobacter sp.
CCTCAATTCCCGGTGTCTTTGCGGCAGGCGATCTGACCGACCATATCTACCGCCAAGCCGTCACCTCGGCCGGTATGGGCTGTATGGCGGCACTGGATGCCGAGAAATTTTTGGCTGAACAAGACTGACCCAAAAGGCTGGGTGCCAACCGCGCCCGGCCTTTTTGCACCAAGCAAAACCTGCGGATGACTATAGGCAAAGCCTTGGTCTTGCAGCGCAATCAGCCGCACGACGCCCGACCGCACCCTATCCTCAGACACCAAGGGCATCTGTCGGTTTCGTCATCGTCGGCATTTCAAACGACATTGCAGACAGCCGGTCCATATCTGGCCCATATCTGGCCCATATCTGGCCCATATCTGGCGACGTAGCGGCGACAAACATCATCTCGCAATACCGCAGCAATCACAACGATTGCGAACATTTCATCGGTTTCCTCGCCCTTAATGCACGCTGACCGGGGCAAAGTCGTTTTCCCGTGCCAGCGCAAAGGCAAGCCCCTTATCAGCCACCAGCGCCAAGCGTTCCCCGTTTTCGCGATGCACCGCATAGATTTGGGTCAAACCATCGGCCTGTTCGCGCAGTTCACTCGGCAAATCCGCAACGTCAACTGCGTAAACATAGACAATCCGGTCGCCCGCTTCGGGCATCTTTTCAAATGGTGTATTCATGACTTTGCCTCCTTATCGGCGATCAATCGGAATGGTTTGCACAATCACATCAGGCACAGACCGACGCAGATCGATGTGCAACAGCCCATGGTCCAACCCTGCCCGCGCCACCTCAACCCCCTCGGCCAACACGAATGACCGCTGAAACGCCCGCGCCGCAATGCCTCGGTGCAAGAACAAACGGTCCTCGCCACCGTCACTTTGCCGTCCACGAATGACCAGTTGGCGGTTTTCAACCGTGATGCTCAGATCGTCATCGCGAAATCCGGCCACCGCCAGCGTGATACGATAGTCATTTTCAGACACCGCTTCGATATTAAATGGGGGATAGCCTTCTGCCGCGGTTTTGGCAGTACGCTCGACCAGCCGTTCCAGCTGTTCAAATCCCAACAGATGGGGGTGCGCCCCAAAGCTTAGTTTTGTCATCGGACATGTCCTTTACAAAGCGACATTTCGGCAAGTTTGGACCCCATTCTTGGGCATCCGCATACGGTCAATATGGGGTGCAACATCTATCCCTGCAAGGGGCGGGCCGCGTCACCATGGCCAACAGTTTTCACACCTTTTTTGGTATTCTGCGTTATAGTCGCGCTTCAACGAAATAACCGACTCAGTGATCACACCTTTATGAATGCCGCGACAGAACTGAATATCGACGAAATGCTGCGGATCCGCTTGGCTGTTTTGCAGCGTGAGCATCGTGATTTGGATGAAGCTATTTTGGCCCTTGGCGCAAGCGTTGCGCCCGACCAATTGATGCTGCGCCGCCTGAAAAAGCAAAAGCTGCAGTTGAAAGAGCGTATCGTAAAGATCGAGGACGAGCTGATCCCCGATATTATCGCCTGACCCATCGGCGCGCCTACGGCCCCAAAACCGCTCCATCTGACCCGGCCCCAAAACCGGTACCTCTTGCCTGCCCCGCTCTTGCCAGCTTTGGGGTTATTCCACCTTGCTCCCACCCTTGTCACAGCTATAGTGCGCGCTCTTGAAAGACCGGCAAAGGGGCAGGCGCATGGCGATTGAAGTGGGCATTATCATGGGAAGTCAGTCTGACTGGCCCACGATGAAAGAGGCAGCAACGCTGCTCGACACCCTCGGCATTCCTTATGAGGCAAAGATCGTCTCGGCCCACCGCACGCCCGACAGGCTGTGGTCCTATGGCAAAACCGCTGTCGATCGCGGGCTAAAGGTGATCATCGCAGGCGCCGGCGGGGCAGCCCATTTGCCCGGCATGATGGCCTCCAAAACCCGCGTGCCGGTGATCGGCGTACCTGTCCAAACCCGCGCCTTGTCGGGGGTTGATAGCCTTTATTCCATTTTGCAAATGCCGCGCGGCTATCCGGTGGCCACCATGGCCATCGGCGCTGCGGGTGCAGCCAATGCAGCCCTTATGGCCGCAAGCATCTTGGCGCTGAATGATCCCGCCTTGGCCACCCGCCTTGACGCGTGGCGCGACGCCTTGACCGCCTCGATCCCAGAGGAGCCGCGCGATGAGTAACCCGCTTCCCCCCAGTGCCACCATCGGTATTCTGGGCGGCGGTCAACTGGGCCGCATGTTGTCGGTCGCCGCCGCAAGGCTTGGCTACAAAACCCATATTTTTGAACCGGGCCAAAACCCACCCGCAGGCGATGTCGCCCACGCCGTCACAACGGCCAGCTATGATGACAGCGCAGCCCTCACCGCCTTTGCTGCCTCGGTCGATGTCATCACTTATGAGTTTGAAAATATCCCAACCTCCGCCCTCGACATCCTCGAAGCACTGCGCCCCATCCGCCCCGGCCGCCGCGCGCTGGCGATCAGCCAAGACCGCATTGCCGAAAAAGAGTTCCTGTCCAGTCTTGGCCTGACCGTGGCCCCCTTTGCCGCCGTCAACAGCGCTGCTGATATGGACGGCGCCATCGCCAAAATCGGCTGCCCAGCGATTTTGAAAACCACGCGCCTTGGCTATGACGGCAAAGGCCAAGCGCGGATCATGGCCCCCGGTGATGCCGCCGCTGCCCTTGCCACCATGAACGGTGCCGATGCGGTGCTAGAAGGTTTCATCGACTTTACGCATGAGGTGTCGGTGATCGCGGCGCGCGGCCTTGATGGGTCCGTTTCGGCCT
>CBDTUV010000350.1:0-2765 GCA_965363575.1 uncultured Pseudorhodobacter sp.
TTTCAACGCGTTAAGTGATACATAATGTATCAAGTTAAACGCGAAACGCTTTAGTGTTTTGAAAGTAAGATATTTTTTCGCATTGCTTTTGATGTGTATCACAAGGGCCCCGCACACAAAAAGGCAGAAGCGGTGATGCAAGTGGCCGATTTATGGGCCGGACGTGGTTGGGTGCTTTGTCGTTTTCAGGGGATTTGCGCAGGATTACCGAAAGGACAATCGGTGCAATTTTGCTGATTCATCGCGAAATGCTGTTCGAGGGGACAAGGCTAAAACCAACAAAAAACGCTGCGGACCAAAGGTCTGGTCCGCAGCATATTTAAAGATCAATCGTAAAGGACAGCCTGAATTTCGGCGTTGTCGATGTTGGATTGGTCGTAATAGTAAAAACCGGTGTCGATGATCTTTGGCAGCGTTTCGCCATTGATCGCGGCCACCGCGGCTTTTACCGTTTCATAGCCGATACCAACCGGGTTTTGGGTAATCGCACCCGCCATCAGACCGTCGCGGATCGCATCGGTTTGGGCCTTGCCCGAATCGTAGCCAATGATCGTGAGGCCAGAGGCATTCATTTCGCGCACCGCGTTCACGATACCAATGGCCGACCCTTCGTTGGTGCCGAACATGCCCTTCAGATCAGGGTTGGCGGTCAGGATCGCTTTGGCGACTTCGGTCGATTGCAGCTGATCGCCGGCACCGTACTGAACGCTGACCACTTCGATGCCCGGATATTTGGCGGCCATCTGGTTCAAGAACCCATCACGGCGGTCAATGCCGGTGCGGCTGGTTTGGTCATGGGCCACAACGGCCACTTTGCCTGCGCCGCCCAGCATTTCAGCCATTTTGTCAGCAGCCAAGGATGCAGCCGCGACGTTGTCGGTGGTGGCTGTCGTCATCGGAATGTCACTGTCGACACCACTGTCAAAGGCGATGATCGGAATACCCGCATCAGACGCTTGTTTCAGCAAGGGAACAGCGGCCTGACTGTCCAAGGCGGCAAAGCCTATGGCGGCGGGTTTATTGGCCAATGCCGCTGACAGCATGTCGATCTGACGGTCAACCATGGTTTCGTTGTCTGGGCCTTCAAACGTGATGCGCACGCCGAATTCGGTGGCGGCCTGATCTGCGCCGGCCTTTACGGCCTGCCAGAACTGGTGCTGGAAACCCTTGGAGATCAGAGGAATATAGATTTCGGTTTGGGCAAAGGCCGCAGGCGCTGCACCCAAGGTGAGTGTGGCACTTAGCGCGCCAATCAGTAAACGACGTGACAACATGTGGTTTCCTCCTCGGTTGTCGATTGTACTGGCCCTTGATTGGCCAGCTTTGGTGGTAATTGTGTCAGGCAGCCTTTTGGCGGCGCATCATGTCTGCATAAACGGCAAGGATGATTATCGCGCCGGTCACAACGGTTTGCCATTCTTGGGCCACGGACAGGACGCGCAGCCCGTTGGTCAAAACCGCCATGATCAAAGCACCGATCAAGGAGCCAAGGATAGAGCCGCGACCACCGGACAAGGACGTGCCACCGATGACGACTGCGGCGATGGCCTCAAGCTCATACCCAAGCCCCAAGGCGGGTTGGGCCGAGTTCAAGCGCGACGCGATCAGCAAGCCCGCGATGCCGACGATGGACCCGGCCAGCGCGTAGATTGCGATTTTCCAGCGGTCGGTGTTGACGCCAGACAGGCGCACGGATTCTTCATTCGACCCAAGGGCAAAGCAATAGCGGCCCAGCACGGTGCGGTTCAGGATATAGGCGGTGACGGCGGCCACAATGAAAAGGATCAGCACACCGTTGGGGATTGGGACTGCGGGGATCACCTGCCCAATCAACGACCCGCGAGAGATTTCGCTGAACCCCGGCGTGTCGTTGAAATAAATCGGCCGCGTGCCCGAAATCACAAGGCTTAGGCCTTTGAGGATCAGCATCATGCCCAAGGTGGCGATGAAGGGCGGAATTTTCATCTTGGCCACGAAACTGCCGGAACAAAAGCCGCAAAACGCGCCGGTTAAAAGGGCGGCGGCGACGCCAAAGATCAACGGCATACCTGCATAGGTCAAAACAACGCCGGTGATAACGGCGCAAAAGGTCATCATGGTGCCGACCGACAGGTCAATGCCACCAGTGATGATGACCAATGTCACCGCAATGGCCAGAACGCCGTTGACCGACGTGGCCTGCAAAATCGCGATCATATTCGAGGTTTGCATGAAGTTCGGGGAGGCGATGGAAAAGCCAATCAACAGCACCACCAGACTGGCAAACGCCAGCACCTTTTGGTGGGTAAAGGCTGCGATGAGTTGTGACAGCGCCGATTTTTGCACGCCTGCGGGGGTGGTGGTCATGATCTGTCCTCTGCATTCGTCTTTGTGGGGGTCGGCTCGGTTTCGCGTTGGGTGGCCAATTTCATTATTTGCTCTTGGGTGGTGGCGGCACCGCCGGGTAAGATCCCGGTCAACCGGCCTTCGCACATCACGGCGATGCGGTGCGACAAGCGCATCACCTCGGGCATTTCTGACGATATCACGATAATCGCGCGCCCTTGGGCAGCAAGATCTTCAAGCAGCGCATAGATTTCGGATTTTGCCCCAACGTCGATGCCGCGGGTCGGTTCGTCAAATATCAGCACATCGCAATCGCGCAGCAGCCATTTGGCGATGACCACTTTTTGCTGGTTGCCCCCTGATAGCAGGCGCACATCTTGCATATCTGACGGGGTGCGAATGCCAAGGCGGTCGATGTAATCTACCGCTGTTTGTTTCAT
>CBDTUV010000351.1:0-2759 GCA_965363575.1 uncultured Pseudorhodobacter sp.
CCGCACACATAGGCTAACAATCGCGCGAGGCGGGGGGTAATCCCCGCCTTTCGTCTTTGCGTCGCATTGCCTTGCCCTGCCCCAGGTATTAGCGTGGCGCCAAGTTATCAGGAGACGTATATGCAGTTTCGCCCCGTTCTCGCCGCCGCCTTGCTGGCACTCTGGGCACAGCCCATGCCTGTGCTCGCGGAAGACATCGACAGTGGGGCCTATTTGGCGGCGCGCGTGGCCGGCGCCGACAGTGATTACCGCGAGGCCGCGCGCTGGTTTACCCGTGCGATGATTGCCGACCCTGAGGATTTGTCTTTGATGCAAGGCGCGATTGATGCGCAGATCGGCGCAGGCAACATGAGCGCTGCGATTGCGATTGCGGCCAAGCTGAAAGCGGCAGGTACCAATTCGCCCACCGCCGAAGTGATGATGATGGCCGATGAGGCGCAGCGCGCAGATTATGCCGCCTTGCAGGTCAATCCCAAGGATGGGCGCACAGGGGCCATGCTGCTGGACGGTTTGGTGAACGCTTGGGCCGAACTTGGCACAGGCCGGATGTCCGAGGCGCTGGATGCCTTTGATACCATGGGAAAAACCGATGGTCTGAAAGCGTTTGCGCTGTTTCACAAAGCGCTGGCCTTGGCGTCTGTCGGGGATTTTGAAGGTGCCGAAGAGATCATGTCAGGCGAGGCTGCGACGGCAATCGGGGCCCTGCGGCGCGGCACAATCGCCCATATCCAAATCCTCAGCCAGTTAGAGCGCAACCCCGATGCGATTGCGCTTTTGGACCAGTCCTTTCCCGGTGACAGCGATCCTGCGATCCAATCTTTGCGCGCGCGGCTAGAGGCTGGCGAGCCTGTGCCCTTTGATATTGTGCGCAACGTCCAGGATGGTTTGGCCGAAGTGTTTTTCACCCTTGGGCTGGCCTTGAACGGCGAGGCGGCCGATGCTTTTACCCTGCAATACGCCCGCGTGGCGATGTATCTGCGCCCCGATCATGTCGAGGCGATTTTGCTGGCCGGCGCGATGCTGGAAAACCTGAAACAGTTTGACCTTGCCAATGCCGCCTATGCCGTGGTGCCGCAAGGCGAGGCTGGCTATTTCGCCGCCGAAGTTGGCCGCGCCCGTGCCCTGCAAGGCGCAGGCAAGCTGGACGCCGCACTCGAGGTGTTGACCAGCCAAGCCCGCGCAGCACCGCAGCAATTGTCGGTGCATCTGGCGCTGGCCGATATGCTGCGCGGCGAAGAGCGTTGGGCCGAGGCGAATGCGGCCTATGACGCGGCGATTGCGTTGATCCCGCAACCCGCAGCCCCCGGTTATTGGCCAGTCTATTACAGCCGCGCCATTTCGCTGGAACGCCAAAAGCTGTGGGACCGGGCCGAGGCCGATTTCCGCCAAGCGCTGGAACTGGTCCCCGATCAGCCGCAGGTGCTGAACTATCTGGGCTATAGCTTTTTGGAACGCGGCACGAATTTCGACGAGGCCTTGTCGATGATTGAACGCGCCGTGGCCCAGCGCCCTGACAGCGGCTATATCATCGACAGTTTGGCTTGGGGTTACTTCCTTGCAGGCCGCTACGCTGATGCCGTAGAGCCGATGGAACGTGCATCCGTGCTGGAACCCGTGGACCCGGTTGTGACCGACCATTTGGGTGATGTCTATTGGGCCGTGGGCCGCAAGCTGGAGGCGAATTTCCAGTGGCGCCGCGCCTTGTCGTTTGAACCGACAGACGAGCTGGCACCCCGTATTCGCCGCAAGCTGGAAATCGGCCTTGATGCCGTGCTGGTTGAAGAAGGCGCGAAATCGCTGGACGACGTTGCGAATGATAAATGAGTTTGCCTATGCCAAGGTAAACCTGACGCTGCATGTGACGGGTCAGCGCGACGATGGTTATCATTTGCTGGACAGTTTGGTGGTGTTTGCGGGCATTGCAGACAGGCTCTATGCAGCCCGGTCCGGGGTGTCGTCGCTTACGCTAGAAGGGCCATTTGGTGCCGATATTCCCCGCGATATCAATAACCTTGTTCTGCGCGCCGCGGCCTTGTTTTCACAAGACCAAGGTGTTGCCTTCACGCTGGCCAAGCATTTGCCACCAGCCTCTGGCATTGGGGGCGGGTCTGCCGATGCGGCAGCGGCCATTCGCGCTATATTGCGGATGCTGGTGGAAGACGATGACCCAAAAGCGATTGAGGCGCTTTTTGCCTCCGTCGACCGCGCGGCGGTGCTGAGCCTTGGTGCCGATGTTCCCGTGTGTCTGATGTCGCGGCCTGCCCGGATGCGGGGAATCGGCAATGATGTGGCCTTGGTGGACTGCCCTGAATGTTGGGTAACCTTGGTCAACCCGCGTGTTCAGGTGCCAACCCCGCAAGTGTTTGCCGGGCTGCACAGCAAAAACAATCCCGCGATGCCCGAACGCTTGCCTGCGTGGCCCGATGCCCAATCGCTTGCCGATTGGTTGCAAGGCCAGCGCAATGACCTAGAGCGCCCGGCCCTAGCCATTGCCCCGGTGATTGCCGATGTTTTGGCCGCCTTGCGCGCCCAGCCCGGCACATTGCTGGCGCGGATGTCGGGGTCGGGGGCGACCTGTTTTGCCCTATCAGCCAGCCAAGCACAGGCCGAGGCGGTGGCGGGCGCTGTGCGCGCGCAAAACCCGGATTGGTGGGTGGCGGCAGGGGTCATGTTTGCTGGGCAAGCGTAGGCCACAAACGCGGAAGGCGCGATCAGCTGATCCGCGCCACCACATAATCCGCCAAATCACGCAGCATATC
>CBDTUV010000352.1:0-2742 GCA_965363575.1 uncultured Pseudorhodobacter sp.
AGGGCAGACAGCCCTCCCCCTTGCTTTGCCCCAACAACCCCTACCCCAGTTTTCGCGCGCGCGCATCCAGCATATCCTGGGTAATCAACACGACCCCCGCATCGGTACGCCGGAACCATTTCGCGTCCATCTCGGGGTCTTTGCCCACCACCAACCCATCGGGGATAATCACCCCGCGGTCGATCACGCAGTTTTTCAGCTCGGCTTTGCGGTTCACGATCACATCGGGCAGCGCCACCACATATTCAAGGCTCGCAAAGCTGTGGGTACGGCAGCCGGTGAACAACAGGCTGTTGGATACGGATGACCCCGACACAATGCAATCGCCGGACACAAGCGACGAGACAGCCGAACCGCGACGTTTGTCTTCATCATGGATAAACTTGGCTGGTGGTTTGATCTCGGCATAGGTCCAGATCGGCCAGGCATTGTCATAAAGATCAAGCTTTGGCACAAAATCGGTTAGGTCGATATTGGCCTGCCAGAACGCGTCAATCGTGCCGACATCGCGCCAATAGGGTTCGGTTTCCAAGCCAGAGGTGACACAGCTTTCGGAAAAGCGGTGTGCCATGGCCTTACCGTTTTTCACGATATAGGGGATCAGGTCATTGCCGAAATCATGGCTGGAATTAGGGTTCTCAGAGTCTCGGATCAACAGATCGCGCAGGAAATCCCAGTTGAACACATAGATCCCCATGGAGGCGAGCGCCGACTTTGGATCGCCGGGCATATGGGGTGGCTTTTCTGGTTTTTCCAAGAACGCGGTGACGCGCAGGTCGGCATCGACATCCATCACGCCAAAGGCCGATGCTTCAGCCAAGGGGACGGTCAGGCACCCGATCGTCACATCGGCGCCGGTTTCCACATGCTGTTGCAGCATGATTTCATAATCCATTTTATAGATATGGTCGCCGGCCAGAATGACCACATATTTGATGCCGTAACTATCAACAATATCAATGTTTTGCGTCACGGCATCGGCTGTACCCAGGTACCACTTATGTTCGGAAACGCGCTGGCTGGCGGGCAGGATATCAAGGTATTCGTTGCGTTCAGCCCGAAAAAAGCCCCAGCCGCGCTGCATGTGGCGGATCAGGGAATGCGCCTTGTATTGGGTGGCGATGGCCATTTTGCGGATGCCCGAATTCAGCGCGTTGGACAGCGCAAAGTCGATGATCCGGGTTTTGCCGCCAAAATAGACCGCAGGTTTGGCGCGTTTGTCAGTCAGCTCTTTCAACCGACTGCCGCGGCCGCCGGCCAGAACGAAGGCCATGGCATGCGATGAAAGCCTTTGGTTTGCGCGTGGTTCCATGGGTTCTCCCCTCCCCTAAAATGCGTATGCCGCCGGTTTGGCCCGGTGGTTAGTCTTTGGTTTGCTGAAAAAAGACGGTCGAAAGCGGTGGTAGTGTTATATGGGCCGATTGGGCGTGGCCGTGGTTGGGTGTGGGCTCGGTTGTGACGCCGCCCAGATTGCCCCGGTTGGACCCGCCATAAAGCGCGGCATCGGTATTCAGCACCTCTGTCCACGCACCTGCACTTGGCAGGCCAAGGCGGATGTGCCGTTCCACAGGCGTAAAGTTGCAGACCACCACCACGGGCGCATCACCTGCCGCGCCGCGCCGGATAAAGGCATAGGTGGAGCCATCGGCATCATCGCCCAAAATCCAGTCAAACCCTTGGGGGCGTGTGTCGTGGACGTGCAAGGCTGGCGTGCTGCGGTAAAGCTGGTTCAAATCGCGGACCAGCGCTTGCATGCCGCGGTGGGGTGCGCCTGCGTCGCCGTCCAACTCGTGCCAATCTAGGCTACGGGCATGCGCCCATTCGCCGCTTTGGGCAAATTCGCAGCCCATGAACAGCAGTTTCTTGCCCGGATGGCCCCACATAAAGCCGTAATAGGCGCGCAGGTTGGCGAATTGATCATCGCGCCCCCCCGGCATTTTGGCCAGCATCGAGCCTTTGCCATGCACCACCTCATCATGGCTGATCGGCAGGATGAAGTTTTCGGACCAAGCATAATGCAGACCAAAGGTCATTTGATGATGGTGGTGTTTTCGGTAGATTGGATCGCGCTGCATGTAAGACAAGGTGTCATTCATCCAGCCCATGTTCCACTTGAAGCCAAAGCCAAGCCCGCCATGGTTCACTGGGCGCGACACACCGGGAAAGGCTGTGCTTTCCTCGGCCACGGTCATCACGCCGAGGCATTCGCCGTAGGCGGTGATGTTCATGTTTTGCAGCAACGCAATCGCCTCATAATTCTCGCGCCCGCCGTCGCGGTTTGGCACCCATTGGCCAGCCTCTCGGCTGTAGTCACGATAGAGCATGGAGGCCACGGCATCGACGCGCAGACCGTCGAGGTGGTATTCCTCTAGCCAATAGAGGGCGTTGGAGATCAGGTAATTTGCAACCTCTACCCGGCCATAGTTGAAGATCAGGGTGTTCCAGTCTTGGTGGAACCCTTCACGCGGGTCGGCGTGTTCGTATAGGGGCGTGCCATCAAAACGGCCAAGGCCGTGGGCATCAGACGGGAAATGGCCCGGCACCCAATCCAAGAGAACACCGATGCCTGCGCTATGGGCTGCATCCATAAAGGCGCGGAATTCGGGGGGTGTGCCGTGGCGGATGGTGGGGGCAAACAGGCCCACGGGTTGATAGCCCCAAGACCCGTCAAAGGGATATTCGGTGATTGGCATCAATTCGATATGGGTAAAGCCCATGTCGGTGACGTAAGTGATAAGCTGA
>CBDTUV010000353.1:0-2741 GCA_965363575.1 uncultured Pseudorhodobacter sp.
CGCAAGCCGTTTCCGCCTTCCTCTAAATGCGCGGCACGGGTCAACATTGCTGCTCCGGCTTTGGATGCACAATAACTGCTCCAGCCTTCCAACGGGTTGTGCGCGGCACCTGACGACACGGTGATAATCGTCCCGCCCCGCGCCCGCATCAGGGGAATAGCCGCCCGCATCCCGTAAAAGACACCCTTCAGGTTAATGTCGATGGCGCGCGACCAATCCTCGGGCTTCACATCACAAATCCGGCCGATCGGATCAATCACACCCGCATTGCCAATCAGCACGTCCAACCCGCCACACTCGGCCACGATCCCCGCCATGGCCTTTGATACAGACGCCTCATCCCCCACATCACAGGCAATCGCCAACGCCCCGCGCCCAATCTCATCGGCCAGCGCGGCAATCGCAGCTTCGGACCGGGCCAGCAACACCACCCGCGCGCCTGCATCTGCAAACACCCGCGCGCTTGCCGCCCCAATCCCCCGGCTTGCACCGGTAATCGCTACAACTTTGCCCTGCATTGCGACTGACATCCTGCACCTCCCTAAAACCATCCAACCAAAGGCTAGCGCAGCTTTTGCGCCTATTCCAGCCAAGTCTTGCCCAAGGCTTGGCACGCAAACACGGTTTCGTGCCCATAACAGGCTCAGCCCCTCTTGACCGCACGCGGCGGCGCGCCGATGCTAGCCCCAAAGTTTTTAACCGGAGATCCCTCAGTGAAACAGCGAATTTTCGCCACAACCTCGTTTGCCGCCCTATCTGCCTTTCTGGCAGCCCCTGCCTTTGCTGATGTCACTGCCGATCAGGTTTGGCAAAGCTGGAAGGCGCTGGGGTCAACCTATGGCCAATCATACACTGCGGGGTCTGAGGTGCGGTCAGGCGATACGCTGACCATCACCGACCTTACCATTGATATGCCCAGTGCAACCCAACAGGTCAAAGGCACGATCCCACAGGTCGCCTTTCGGGAAATCGGCGGCGGGCGTGTCGAAATCACCATGTCTGATGCCTATCAGCTGAACATGACTGGCAAAGATCCGTTGGATAAACCCACAGCCAGCACTGTCGCGGTTACCCAAGATGCGCTGGTCATAACTGCCAGCGGCGACCCAGCGGCGATCAGCTATGATATCGCCGCCAACACTGTCGCCCTGAAAGTGCTGGAAATTATGGTGGACGGCAAACCGAATGACTTGAATTTCGATGTTGCCCTGTCAAAAATTGCCGCCACGTATCAAGTGACCCAAGGTGATATGACCAGCATCAATTCCACCTTTGCCGCGTCTGATCTTGCGTTCAACGCCAAAGGCACCGATCCCGATAATGGTGGCAAGTTTGATGTGGTGGGCAAAATGTCTGGCATCGCCGGCGCCTCGGCTGGCACCGTGTCCCAAGGGGCGGCGGCCAAAGATTTGGGCGCGCTGCTGGCCCAAGGCTTCACCACCGATGGTTCTTTCAACTATGACGCAGGCGGTTTTACCCTTGCGGCGACCGATGAAAGCGGCAGCACGACCAATGTAGAAAGCACGTCCAAAGGCGGCAATCTGAACGTGTCGATGGACAAGGATCGCATTGCCTACGGTGTGCATGGCAAAGGTGTGGCGCTAAAACTCTCTGGTTCTGCTATCCCGTTCCCGGAACTGACCGCGGCCTATGATGATGCCGTGCTCAGCCTGCTGATGCCGATTGCCAAGGCCGATGACGCCAAGGATTTCGCCCTTAATGTTAAACTTTCGGGTCTGACCGTGTCTGATTTGCTTTGGAATATGGTCGATCCCGGTGCCAGCTTGCCGCGCGATCCTGCAACCTTGAACGTGGACTTGAAAGGCAAGGCCAAGCCGTTGGTTGACCTTTTGACGATTGATCAAGGGTCAATGATGGGTGAAAAGCCCCCGCTAGAGGTGTCGGCACTGGATATTGAGGCGCTGCAATTAACCGTTGCCGGTGCTGAATTTACCGGCAATGGCGCGCTGGCCTTTGACAATAGCAAGCCACCCTTGCTGGGCGGCGTGGCCCCTATGCCCAGCGGCACAGTAAACTTGTCGCTGACCGGCGCGAACACCTTGCTGGGCAAGCTGCAAGCGCTGGGTCTGGTGGATCAGCAAGTCACCATGACCTTTGGCATGATGGCGGGGATGTTGGCCAAACCCGGCCCAACCCCTGACAGCTTTGTCGCCGAGGTTGAATTTAAAGAGGATGGTCAAATCCTGTCCAACGGCAACCCGCTGCCGTTCTAGGGCGTTTGGACTATATGTGATGTGGATCGGGCGGCCTTTGGGCTGCCCTTTCTTTTGATCCGCCTTGCCATGGGGCCTGCGGCGGATTACCTGCGCAATGATGTTGAACCTAGGAGGCCGCCATGACCAGGCTTGAAACGCTGACCGATGCGCTGTTGCAGGCCGCCAAACGCGCAGGCGCGGATGCCGCCGATGCGATTGCTGTTGAAGGCATTGCCACCGCAATTGATATTCGCGCCGGCGCGTTGGAACAGGCCGAACGGTCCGAAGGGGTTGAATTGGGCCTGCGGGTGCTGATTGGTCAGCGCCAAGCCTGCGTGTCGGTGTCTGACACGTCTGACGCGACAATCCGGGCCGTGGCCGAACGCGCGGTCGCAATGGCCCGTGAGGCACCAAATGACCCCTATGCAGGCCTCGCCGACCCGTCGCAACTGGCGCAAAGCTGGGATATAGCCGCGCTGGAACTTTGTGATCTGACGCCCGAGGTCAGCGCCGCGGTACTCGAAT
>CBDTUV010000354.1:0-2736 GCA_965363575.1 uncultured Pseudorhodobacter sp.
ACAGGTTGCAGCGCATCCGCATCCGACAGCACCCGCGCCATCAAGGCCGCTGGCACCGCAACAGGCTGGCGCGCTTGCCCAAAAAGATCGTCCAGATCGCTGTCTTGCATCTCAGCTTCCTTCCTCATATCCCAATTCCGCCCGGCGCCCGGCCATTGCTTGGGTCAATGCCCGCTTGCCCCGCGCCGTCAAACTTTCAACCGCTTCCACCCCGATGTCCATCACCTCGGCAATCTCGGGGTTTGACAACCCTTCGATATGGCGCAGCACGACCGCTTGGCGTTGACGGTCTGGCAACTGGTCCAAGGCCGCATTCAACGCGGTCATCCGGTCGCCATCGACCAACACCGCATCAACCCCTTGCGCGTCATCCGCCACATCGGGCGCATCGTCCAACCCCACAGCCCGCCTGCGTTTTTTACCGCGCAACCGGTCCGTGCACAGGTTGGTCACCACGCGGTAAAGCCAGGTCGACACCTTAGCCTCGCCCGTCCGCCAGTCGGGTGCCACGCGCCACAACCGCAGCATCGCCTCTTGGGCAACATCCTCGGCCTCGGCCCGGTCGCCCGCAAGCATGCGGGTGGCAAAGCCCAATACCCGTGGCAAATGCCGTGCCGCCAATTCCTGCGCAGCCGCCCTATCCCCGTTGGCATAAAGCACCAACAAGGCCTCGTCGGGCGTATCAGAGGCGGCGTCAAAAGGCATGGTCATCCTGGCGGCAATATCTGGCGACACGTCCAAATTCAATCCCGCCCCCCACCTGTCGCCAAGTGGGGGGCTGGTATATTAGCCGTCGTTGCGCTTGTCATACTTGCGCTTGCCGCCGCGATGCTCTCCATCCCGATCCTTGCCGCGCTTGGCCATCTTTTCGGCCATCACATCGGCCTCGGCCTTGGAAATCGCGCCATCGCCATCGGTATCGGCGCGGTCAAACATCTTGTCGCCCCGATCTGCCGGAGGGGTCATTTCATCCAGCGACAAAACACCGTCCTTATTGGCATCACGCTTGTCCATCATGCGCTTGACCATCTTGGCACCGCGCTGGGCCTCACGCTCGGCGCGGCGCTGCTCTTGGGCGGCGATCAACTCGGCTTCGGAAAGGTTCCCGTCCTTATCCGTATCCATCGCAGCGACTTTGGCCGCGTGAAAGGCCGCGATCTCTGCCTTGGTCACCTTGCCATCGGCATTCGCGTCCATTTCTTCAAAGGCAAACATCTGCCCCATCCGGTCAGCCCCACGCCCACCCGCATCGGCCTGCGCGATGGTGGAAAAGCTTGCCGCAACCAAAGCTGCCAAGGTTACTGCGCTCAAAACTGTTTTCGGGTTCATGCTCAATCTCCGGTCTGTTGTGGCGGGTTGTCTTACCCGCCTTCATGTACAGTCAAACGGGGTGGCGCAGGGTTTCCGTCGCAGAATGTCAAAGTTTTTTATGACAGCGCGCAGCACCAGACCAATTAATTTGCGGCATCACGCCGCAAGGCTCATCTTCCCCTCTACATTTCCACAAAGACAGGGTATCACGTGGGCTTTACGCGGCCCGACCTTCCCCGCGCACAAGCTGTCAGGACCATGGATATGCCCGATCAAACCTTGCCCACCGAAACCATGGCGCTGACCCAAGAGCGCGCCGTGGGCCAAGCCTTGCGCCGAGGTTGGCGCTGCCGCTGCCCCAATTGCGGGTCCGGGCCGATGATGCGCGGCTATCTGACCGTGCGTGAAAGTTGCCCGGTATGTAACCAAGAGCTGTTTCACCACCGCGCCGATGATGGCCCGGCCTATCTGACGATTCTGATCGTGGGCCACCTGATGGCGCCGATGATCCTGTGGGTGTTTACCGCCTTTCGCCCCGATCCTTGGGTCTTGGCGACTGGGTTTTCAATCGGCACTGTGGCCCTGTCCTTGTTTTTGCTGCCACGCCTGAAAGGGTCCGTGGTCGCCATGCAATGGGCGAAAGAGATGCACGGCTTTGGTAAAAAGGGCTAAGGCGATGTCGATTGAGGTTGATAAATCCGCCCTGCGCCATGCTGCCACGGTTGTGCTGTGGCGCCAAGGGCCGGGTGGCGGACCCGAGGTTCTAATGGGCCAGCGCGGCGAAAAGGCCGCCTTTATGCCGTCGAAATATGTCTTTCCCGGCGGGGCTGTTGATCCCGCTGACACGGATGTTGTGCTTGCCGCAGATTTGCCCACGGGCTGTGCGGCACGGTTGGCGGTGGATGCATCGATTGCCGCCCAAACCCTCGCCGCCGCCGCGATACGCGAGTTGTGGGAAGAAACCGGCTTGGCCTTGGGCATTCCCGGCACATGGAACGCCCCGCCTGCCGACAAAGACCATGATTGGGCCAGCTTTGCCGCACGCGGTTTGCGTCCTGCTGCGGGGGCGATGGAATTCATCTTTCGCGCCATCACCCCGCCCGGCCGCCCCCGCCGCTTTGACGCCCGATTTTTCCTTGTGCCTGCCACGCAAATTGCAGGCGACATCGATGATTTCAGCGCCGCATCGGATGAGCTGTCGCATCTGCATTGGATCGATTTGGCCCAAACCCGCAGTCTAGATCTGCCCTTCATCACCGAGGTGGTCTTGGCCGAGGTCGCAGCCGTTCTGCGCACGGGCCTTCCGCCTGAGGGCGTGCCGTTTTTTGACAATTCCAGCACCCGCCCGCAGTTTCGCAGGTTGCTTTAGGCGCCCGCCTTAACCAACGGGGTTAAACAACAGCCACGATCAGCACGATCGACACG
>CBDTUV010000355.1:0-2734 GCA_965363575.1 uncultured Pseudorhodobacter sp.
GCAGCGCCCTGCCGAATTTGAAGGTAAAGGCCCGGTCTTTGATCTGCGCCAGCACTTGAACGGCCCGATTCAATGCGAAGGGGTGATCTATGGCCCAAACGGGCGGGTGGCGTCGCGCTTTGTGGCCGATATGAACGGGTCTTGGGATGGCAATGTCGGCACCTTGTCCGAGGACTTTCGCTATGACAGCGGGCTTACGCAGGCGCGCTGCTGGACGCTGAACCTTGGCAATGATAGTGGCATCCGCGCACAAGCCGATGATATTGTGGGCGCTGGGACAGGTGTTGTGACGGGGCCAAGTGTGATGCTGCGCTACCGCATTCGGCTGGCGCCGTCGGTGGGCGGGCATGTGCTGGATGTGACGGATTGGATGTATCTGATGGAAAACGGAACCATCATGAACCGCAGCCAATTTTATAAATGGGGAATAAAGGTGGCCGAACTGGTGGCCACGATGCGGCCAAAGGCCATGGGAGTTTCGGTATGAAGGTGTGGCAAGGCAAACGGTATTGGTTGATCGGTGCAAGCGAAGGGTTGGGCCTGGCACTTGCCCGGCAAATCAGCGCGGCGGGGGCCGATGTGGTGCTGTCGGCGCGGTCAGAGGCGCGGTTGGCGCAGGCGGTGGCACAAATGCCCGGCAAGTCGAGTGCTGTGGCGATGGATGTGGCCGACAGCGCATCGGTCCGCCGTGCCGCCGAAACTGTGGGAGAGGTGGACGGCGTGGTGTTTCTGGCCGGGGTCTATTGGCCAATGAAGGCGCAAGACTGGAACGCCGATCAGGTTGAGGCGATGTGTGACGTGAATTTTACCGGCTGCGCGCGGGTTGTTGGCGCTGTGCTACCTGCGATGGTTGCGCGTGGGCATGGGCATGTGGTGATCACCGGGTCGCTGTCGGGGTTTCGCGGGTTGCCGGGGGCGACGGGTTATGCCGCGTCCAAGGCAGGGGTTATGGTGATGGCCGAAAGTCTTTATGCCGATTTGCGCGGCAGCGGGATCACCGTGCAGCTTGCCAATCCCGGCTTTATCCGCACGCGGCTGACGGAAAAGAACGATTTTTCCATGCCGTTTTTGATGGAGCCCGAAGGCGCCGCGCGCGAGATTTTCGAGTTGATGCAAACCGATCGTTTCAAGACCAGCTTTCCAACTGTTTTTTCGTGGCTGTTCCGGCTGTCGCAGTTTTTGCCGGATTGGGCCTATTATCGGCTGTTTGCGCCCAAGTAGGGGTTAAAGGTCGGCGGTATGTGTATCGAACAGGGTTTTGGCCCGGCCCCAAACGCCTGCTGACAGAGCGTTCAGCGTTAAAAGCGAAGGGAGGAGGAGTGCGGCGAAATCCTCGCTGCTTTCCACCGGCAAAAGGCTGGGCAGGTTGTCAATCGCAGTCACATCCAGCACCGGATTGGTTGCCACGCGCAAGGCAGGGGCGGCCCAATCGGTTGCGCGATCATACACCTTGATTGGCGAAAATTCGGAGGTGGGGTCGCAGGCGATATCGCCGATCACCGACAAGGCGCGGGGGGCGGTCAACGCGGATGCCGGCACAAACACCGGGCAACCGGGGCGGGCCAGAATACAGTTCAGAAAAATCTCATGCGCCAAAACTTCGGGGAAAGGGCCGCCGTGTGCGGTTTCTGCCAAGTCCCATTTGGTGACCTGAACGCCCATAGCTGTACATAGATCGGCCGCCCCGGTGCCAACGCGGCCCAAAGCGCCGATGACAATCGCGCGGGGAAGAGTGCGGGGCCGGGAGGGGCCAATGGCCGCCAATTCTGCGCCCAAATCCTCCAGCAAGGCTTGCTTGCCGGGGTATTTTGTCACTGGCCCTGCGATGCCCCCCCGCGCCTGTGCGGCCCAACATTTCAACGCCACGGCAGCACCCGCATAGCCTGCCCAATAGCCAAAAGCTGCCACTCGCCGCCCGGTATCATCCACCAGATATTCAATATCATAAAGGCTGCCACCCCCCGCCTTGAACCGCTGCAACAGGGTGGCCCCTGCTGTTTGGCCTTTGTAGGCATGACCAAACAGGATGTGGCGGTGAGGCAAAGGGGTGCCATCCTCGGGCAATTCCTTTAGGCCAAAGATGATCGCATCGCGCGGCGCATCGGGCCAAGAGTTTTCTGGTGCAATTGCACAGCCCGTGGCGCGGTAACCCGCAATCGGGATCGCCCGGACCGCGCTTTCTTCAACCGTGACCTGAAACCCTGCCGCAAGCATCGCGGCCACGCCTTGCGGGGTTATGCCCACGCGCTCTTCATTTGGGCGCTGTTCGGCGCGGACCCAGATATGTGTCATTCAGATCTTGTCCTTAGTCTTGCAGCAACGGGTTATAGCCCCGGCGGCGCGCGCGTTTTTGCCAGCGTTCGGCGGCAAGGCAGGCCTCGCGCAGATTGGAAAACCATGTGACGCGGGCGTGGCCTGCGCCAGCCCCGACCTTGCCCCGCTGGCCCCATTCGCGCAGCACCGAATATTCGCCAAACAGATTATAGGCCACGTCAACGCGGTAATAGCGGGCATCGCCCCGGCGATTACGCCACAAATGGAAACCGATCATTTCCGCCCCCCGGCTTGGTTTATAAGTCAAGAGATACCAGATTATACCCTGAAAGACAGGGTAAACTGCGGGTTTAAGGGGAATTGGATGAGACGCAGACGGGTGGTTTGGACAGGGTTGGCCGCAGCCGCGGTTGCGGGGGCTTATGGAATTTGGCGCGGGTTGCAGGCCCGCCCGATGGAT
>CBDTUV010000356.1:0-2722 GCA_965363575.1 uncultured Pseudorhodobacter sp.
TGCACGCAGGTGTGGTCAACGGCGGTGGCTTCTTGCTGATCCGCTTTGCCGATGTGATGCTGCTCTCGCCACTGGTCCTCGCGGTTTTGGTCGGCATCGGCGGGTTTACCGCGCTGTTCGGCGGGGTCATCATGCTGACCCAACCCACGGTCAAGGTATCGCTGGCATGGTCCACCGTATCCCAGATGGGCTTTATGATCTTGCAATGCGGCTTGGCACTTTTCCCCCTCGCCCTTTTGCACATCGTCGCCCACTCGCTCTACAAAGCCCACGCATTCCTATCGGCCGGCGGCGCGGTTGAGCTGGTGCTGGCCACCCGCAGGCCCGGCCCCGTCGCTGTCCCCGGCCTTGGCGCAGTCGCACGCGCCTTTGGTCTGGCAATCGCGATCTACGGCCTGATCTACCTCGGCTCGGGTCTGCTCATCGGGTTCGGCTCCAAATCGCCGCAAGCGGTGGCCCTTGGCGCGATTCTGATCTTTGGGGTCGCCTATCTTCTGGCCCAAGGTCTGGCCGATACTGCCCCCCGCGCCCTCACCCGCCGCACCGCGCTCATGTCGGTCATGGCCACGCTGGCCTATCTGGCCTTGCAACGCGGGTCTGAATGGCTGACGGCAGGCACCTTGCCACCTACCCCGCTTGCGGGTCCCTTGGAATGGGCGCTGATATTGCTCGCCTTATTCAGCTTTGGCGCGGTCGCACTGGCCCAATCAACCCTGCCCTTGTGGTCGCACCACCCCGCCGCCCAAGGCCTGCGCGTCCACCTGTCCAACGGGTTCTACATCAACGCGATTGAGGACCGCTTGCTGCGCGGTTGGTCCCGCAACATCTCACTCAAAGGAAACAAGCCATGAAGGCCGACACACACGCCGGGTTTTCCGGCACCCATCTTGAATTCATCGCCATGTCCGAAACCGCCAGCCGCGCAATTCCGCCGCTGTGGCCACTGGCCTCTTCGGTCGCGGTCAACCCTTTCTTGGGCCAAACCGACCAAACACTGGCCCAAACATCGGGCCTGTTGGGTCGGGTCGCAGGCATCCGCATGACCATGCCGAACCACTGGTACAAAACCCGCATCGCAAACGGCACCATCACCGACGCCGACCTGTCGGCAGCCCTTGCTGATGCCCCCCCAGGTGGCCCCAAAACCGTGGCCGACCTCAAAGCCGCCGCCGACGCCTCCGATGCCGCGCTGGACGCTTGGCCCACCGTCGCCCATCTGGCCAAAGACGCCTCTGGCATCGATTGGCCCGGTTTGATTGAGGATCGCATCGGCACTTGGGCCGCAGGCTATTTCGACACGGGCCAAGCGCTTTGGCAAGCAACACCGGGCCGTGACGCCTTTGAAAGCTGGCAAATCTTTGCCAGCCGCGACCTGACCCCCGAAATCGCGGGCCTGTCTGGCTTTGCCGCAATGGTCGCAGCGCTGCCCGTCCGGGCGCGCACATCGCTGTCTTTGGCCTCCGACGCGCTTGGGCTGACCCCGCAATCCTCGGCCACCTATTTCCACCAGCTCCTCCTCAGCTTAGGCGGCTGGTCGCAACTGGCGCGCCAACGGCTGTGGCAGGCTGAACTCAAAGGCCAAGCCGATGCCATCACCACCGACTTGCTGACCATTCGGCTCATCTGGGACCAAGCGCTGTTGGCCCAATACGCCCCGCAAATCGCCACCCTTTGGGCAAAAACCGCCGCGGATCACGCCACCGCCCCCGATGCAACCCCCGCCCAAATCGCCGCCAGCCTGTTGCAAGAGGCAGCCGAGCGCGCAGCCCAACGCGGCCTTGCCAGCATCCTGTCCGCCCCTTCCCCTGCCGCCCCTGCAGGCCGCCCCGCGTTGCAAGCCGCCTTTTGCATCGATGTGCGGTCCGAAGTATTCCGGCGTGCTTTTGAAAGCATCGACCCCGGCATCCAAACCCTTGGCTTTGCAGGTTTCTTTGGCCTAACCCCGTCCCATAACGACTTTGCCTCGGATGTGGATGAAGCACGGCATCCGGTCCTCCTAAACCCCGGCATGCACAGCACCGCCACCACCGCCAAAACCCAACCCGCCGATCAAACCGCCCGGCTATCGGCCCGCGCCAACCGCGCATGGGGCCGCTTCAAGCTGGCCGCCGTGTCATCCTTTACGTTTGTTGAGGCGACAGGCCCGCTCTACATCCCCAAACTCATGCGTGACGCCCTTGGGCTACCGCACGGACCCAAAACTGCCAGCTTTCAACCGCACCTCAGCGATGATTTCGGCCTGCCTGATAAAATCGCCGCAGCCGGCACCATCTTGCGTGCCATGTCGATGACCGAAAACTTTGCGCCCTTGGTTCTGCTGGTCGGCCACGGTGCCAATGTGGTCAACAACCCCCATGCCAGTGCGCTCCATTGCGGCGCTTGCGGTGGCTACAAGGGTGACGTGAACGCCCGGCTTTTGGCCGCCCTGCTGAACGATGCTGACATACGCGTGGGCCTTGCCAAAACCGGCATCACCATCCCGGCTGATACCGTGTTTACCGGCGCGCTGCATGATACAACCACCGATGCGGTATCGCTGTTTGACACCGACACAAGCCAAACCGCGCCCAAGGCAACTCTCGACCAAGCCCGCGCTTGGCTTGCCGCCGCAGGCACCTTGGCGCGGACCGAACGCGCCTTGCGCCTGCCCCGCGCGGACAACGGGGCCGCCCTCACCTCCCGCAGCACCGACTGGGCTGAAACCCGCCCCGAATGGGCGCTG
>CBDTUV010000357.1:0-2721 GCA_965363575.1 uncultured Pseudorhodobacter sp.
TGGGCGAGGTTACACAGGGTTGGCGCGTCACTGGTAGCCTGCATTTGCAGATCCATCACGCCGCCTTGCAGCAAGGAAATGGTCAGGCGGATATCAAGCGCGCCGGGATAGCCCATATCGCCATCGGGTGAGGTAAGGGTGAGGGTTAAGCTGTTGTCGCTGTGATCCGCGATGTCCCAGAGTTGATGGGAAATGCCACTGGGGCCACCGTGCAGGTGGTTGGGGCCGTTGTTGAGGGCAAGCTGATAGGATTGCCCGTTCAGCGCAAAGCGGCCCGCTGCAATGCGGTTGGCGCAGCGCCCGACGGTGGCACCGAAATAGCCGGGATGGTCAATATAGGGCGCAAAGGTGTCAAAGCCGAGGACGAGCGGTTGGGGGTGACCGTCCAGCCGCAGATCACGCAAGATTGCGCCATAGGTCAGCACTTGCGCTGTAAGGCCGCCACCGCGCAGGGTGATTTGCTGAACCGCAGCGCCATTGGGCGCATGGCCAAAGGGGGTGATCTGCGCCATTGGGCCGCCTTTGTCAGTTGGGCTGTTCGCCCGGATTATTGTAGATTTGAGTGTCGCGCGGGAGTGAAGAAATGGCAAGGGAATTTGGTATACCAAAACTAGCCGTTGATTTTTTGGGTCGGCTTTTGGGGCGCAGTGCGCTATGCCTTTGCTGGATCACAGCGGTGCAAGGAATAGGCGTGCCATGACGGAAGAGACATCAATGGCACCGCGCATTTTATGGCTGGATATTGCGCGCAGTTTGGCCTTGCTGGGGATGGTGATTTATCATTTCACCTTTGATCTGGGGATGTTCGGGTTTGTAGCACCTTATGTGCCGGTGACCGGATTTTGGGCGGTGTTTGCGCGCACCGTTGCGGGCAGTTTTTTGCTGTTGGCGGGGTTTAGCCTTGTGCTGTCGCACGGTCGGGGGATTGTGTGGCCTGCATTTTGGCGGCGGTTTAGGGTTGTGGCGGGGGCGGCAGCGTTGATTACCGTGGTGACGTGGTTTGCGATGCCTGCGCAGTTCATTTTCTTTGGGATTTTGCACTCGATTGCGTTGTCGTCGCTGCTGGGCCTTGCGTTTTTGCGACTGCCTTGGGGGGTGACCTTGGCGGTGGCGGTGGTGGTTTTGACCCTTCCGCAGGTGTACCGCGATGTGGTGTTTGATACGCCGCTGCTGGTTTGGGTTGGGCTGGCGCCCGCGTTTCCACCAACGATGGATTTTGAGCCGCTGTTTCCGTGGTTTGGCGCGTTCTTGCTGGGTGTGGTTTTGGCGCGCGTGATGCTGGCGCGGGGGCCGTTGGTGCGGGTAACGCCGTCACCGATTATGGCGCGGCTGACGTGGCCCGGGCGGCATTCCTTGGTGATTTATCTGCTGCATCAGCCGATTATGATCGGGCTGTTCAATCTGTATTTCTGGTTGCGCTAAACCGGTAGATCGCGGGCGTTGGCGATCGCCTCCATCGTGATGTAAGAGGTCACGGTTTCCAGCTCGACCTTGGCGGTCAGGCGTTGGTAGATTTGGTCAAAGGCGTTCATATCCTCGGCCACGATTTTCAGCATGTAATCATAGTCGCCCGCGATGCGGTAAAAGTCGATCACATGGGGAATGTTCATCACTTCGCGTCGGAAAATGGCCAGCCAATCGCGGCTGTGATGGCGGGTGCGGACCATGACAAAAACGGTCAGGCCAAGGCCAAGTTGGGGCGCGTTCAGGCGCAGGGTTTGGCCTGCGATCAGGCCTGAGTCTTGTAGGATTTTGAGGCGGCGCCAGCAGGCGTTTTGTGACAGGCCGACGGTTTCGGCCAGTTCGCGCTGCGACTGGCTTGCGTCCTTTTGCAAGGCGCGCAGGATGGAACGGTCTATTTGATCTAAACTTATAGGCTTCATTGGGTCAATTGACCCAATATTGGGGGTCTTGGCAATATAAAAAGGTGAAGTTTACACCGTTTAATCCAGGTTATGATCTGTTTACCCCAGAACAGGAGCCACCCTATGCCCACCGCGTTTGAAGAGTTCGCAGCCCAACTTGCCACGCCTGATGTGATTGCACGCCTGCGGGATGGGGTGATTGGCGAAGGGGCAGAGTTTGATGGGCCGTTTGGGGTGCAAAAACTGCTATATGCCGACTATGTGGCATCTGGTCGGGCGTTGCGGCAGGTGGAGGGGTTTGTGATGGAACGGGTCTTGCCGTTCTATGCCAATAGCCACACCGAGGCGTCGTTTTGTGGCGGCATGATGACCCGTATGCGGCGTGAAGCGCGGGCGATTATTGCGGCGGAATGTGGCGCGGATGATCGGTTTGCCACAGTATTTGCAGGCGCTGGGGCCACGGCGGGGCTGAACCGGTTGGTGCATTTACTGGGCGTGCCAGAGGCGGTGGCGCGGGGTGAAAACCCGCTGGTGCTGCTGGGGCCGTATGAACATCATTCCAATATTTTGCCATGGCGCGAAAGTGGCGCAGAGGTGGTTGAGATTGCCGAGGCGGCGAGCGGCGGGCCAGATATGGGCGCGCTGGAGGCGGCCTTGATCGCGGCAAAAGGGCGGCGGATTATTGGGGCGTTTTCGGCGGCCTCAAACGTGACTGGGATTGTGACGGATACGGATGCCGTGACGCGGATGCTGAAACGCTATGGCGGGTTGGCAGTCTGGGATTATGCGGGCGGGGGCCCTTATCTGGCGATTGATATGCAGGTGGGCACCGATGCGGAAAAGGATGCAGTTGTGG
>CBDTUV010000358.1:0-2712 GCA_965363575.1 uncultured Pseudorhodobacter sp.
TTGATCTGGTTCACGCACAGGTTGGAATGCGCACCATAAGACAGGGAAACCGATGCGCTGGCCCGCGCAATTTCTTCGGTTGCAATCACATGCGCCAGATAGCTCATCCCTGCCCCGCCGTCCTCTTCCGGCACGGTAATCCCCAACAGGCCCAAATCGCCCATTTCGGTCCACAATTCAGGTGGAAAGACATTCTCGGCATCAATCCGCGCTGCCATCGGCTTGACGCGCTCCTGCGCCCAGCGGTGCACCATATCTTGCAGTGCCGCGATATCGTCGCCCAAATCAAAACGCATTGAGGCCATGAACATATTTGTCTCCCCCACAACTGAACACTTGTTCAATTCATATGCGCAAAGACTGAGTCGGGTCAATGACTAGGTTAAAACGAGGCATCGCCTAACGGTCAAAAGCGGTTGGACTGCGTCAGACACCCAAACGGTATGCGATGCTTTGCAAGATAATCCCGTTGGTATTTATATCGGTATAATCGGAGCTGGCCTCGCCCGATGCGACATAGATGCACGAGGCAAACCCAACCGTGTCGCGGGCCTTTGCCCGGACCGTGTCCAGCAACAGGGTGGCAAAAGGGTGGTCCAGAACAGCGGCCCAAAGATAGGCGGATTTACAACTGATCGCCAAAAAACCCTCGTCCACCGGTGTGGCCTCAATCTTGTCAGGTTCGACAAAACCCACCTTCCATGGGCTCGCGTCATCCCCGACCTGATATCCTTGATACACAAACCAAGGTGAGCGGTCCAAAGGCGTCTCGGATGGGCACAGGACGCGCTGGGTCCGGGCATATTCGGACGCCATAGCCGTGAACAAGACATCAATCAGATAGTCCACAGGCGCGGTAAACCCATGCTCCAACGCTTCTAGCAGCAGCGGTTCCGTCCCGACCGGGCCTAACAGCTGAAGCCGCTCTAGGAAGGTGATGTTCTGATCCGTCATTGTCGCATCATCAAACCCTGCAAAGGGGCTTTTGGCTGCAATCCCCCAGCGGGCCAACCCCATCGTGGAATAATGCGCATATTGCGAACTGTCGGCCGGAACAAACGCGCCACGAGAAATCGCCTGCAACCGTCCATCCAAAATGACACCCTGCAAATCCCAGCCCTTGACCACTTTGGTCACCAGCGCCGCATCCGCCATCGGGTGCTTTGCCAGATTTGCCAGCGATGCCAACAGCCTGCAGGTATCCGACGCGTTGAAATTACGTGTGCTGCGCCCGGTCACCACATTAATCTCTTCTGGGGGCAAGTTCAGGCCTTTGATGATGCGACCCGTCACGCGCCCCAAAATCCGCGTGCATTGTCTTTGAAAGTCCTCTTTGCTGATCAGCTTTAGGTCATGCGCGGCCATCAATGCGTTGATATGGCTGCCAATATCCCACATGGTCACGCGATCATATCGGCTGGCGGTGGGCGATCTGAAATTATTGGCAGCGGTGCAAAGCCCGGTGTTGCGATTGGTCATCTTTTCAAAATAGCGCCAAGCGGTACTGGCATCTTGCATCCAAGCTTCACGCGCCATGACCTCCACCTCTTGCGCAGGCAAGGGGGCACGACGGACCAGCGCAGGTGCAAAAGCTTGGGTTTTGCGGTACAGCGGCAATAGTGGATCGGGTGGCAGGCTTTGCGCGATCAACCTTGGCAGATCAATGATCTCGGTCACCGCATCATCGCGAAACCCGTTCAAGGCGCGCAGCACGGCGTTACGTTGCGCTGGCTTGGCCAAGGCGTGCGGATGCAGCACAACCAAACTGTCAGACAGCGCATTCAAAGCCTCGGGCATCCTGGCCAGCGCGCGATTGTCCGTCACCTCCAATGCGACAAACTGATGATAGCGGCCCTTCGCATCAATGCCTTTCCAGGCCGACGGCTCTGTTCGCAGCACAATTTCCTGCCCCTGTGCTGCCCGCTCGCCCTTGGCAAACTTGGTGTCACGCCGGGTGGAAAAGGACGCCCAGACAGGTGGTTCCATGCGAACCGATTGGGCGACCCGCACCACCGTATTGGGCACCTCGCCCAAGCGCGCGGCCGGCAGCCAAAAGGCCAGGCCTTCAAGCGTGGCGCGCGGCACTTTTGGGGCGGCACTGATACTAAAACCGATATTGGCTTTGGTCAGCATCTGCCCCATCTCGGCCACCCCGGCTTGCAGCACAGGGTCAGACGGCGGTGCCGCCAGGATATGCAAGGCGATATGGCGGGCAAAGCTGTTGCCGTCACGGATCATGATGTCACGGGGCAGCACGGCGCCGCCTTGACTGGTCACGTCCAACGACTTCAGCATGTCGATCTTGGCCGCCAACGCCTGCGTATTTGCCTCGCGGTCAAGCCCCACAAACCGCTTGGCCGAGAGGGTGAACAGCCCCTGCCTGCTGGCAACGCTCTGCTCAAAATACCCAAGGTTTGGGTTATCCAATTCCAACTGCTTGCCGCCGATAAGGTGCAAGATGCCATTGTCCGATTGCCGGTTGTTCAACGGCTCTGATTGAAACTGCGGTACGGCCAGCACCGTGCGTACCCCGGCGGCACGCACTCCGGTGATCATTTGGGGTGTCTCGCTTGCCAGACAAGCCACCGTGCTGATCGCTTGGCTGCGGTTGCCCGCCGACGTGACACCAAGCGTTTCGGAAAGCTGCGCCACGGCAAGACTGGCCAATCGCGCCTGAAAATAGGGGCGCTGAACATCAAGGTCGGGGATCAA
>CBDTUV010000359.1:0-2704 GCA_965363575.1 uncultured Pseudorhodobacter sp.
CGGCGCGGATTATACCTTTGACTGCACGGGCAATACCAAGGTGATGCGCACCGCACTGGAGGCCGCGCACAAAGGCTGGGGCGAAAGCATTATCATTGGTGTGGCGCCTGCGGGGGCCGAGATTTCCACGCGGCCATTCCAACTGGTGACCGGGCGGGTGTGGCGCGGTTCGGCCTTTGGTGGGGCCAAAGGGCGCACGGATGTGCCGAAAATTGTTGATTGGTACATGAACGGCAAGATTGAGATTGACCCGATGATCACCCACAAGCTGACGTTGGACCAGATCAACGAAGGGTTTGAATTGATGCACCGTGGCGAATCCATTCGCGCTGTGATTGAGTTTTAAGCTAAACCTACGGAATTTAGATGTTTTGTGGCCGGATGCAGATGTATCCGGCCGCTTTTTATTGGGTTTTAGGTTTTTGTGTTTTGAGGGCGCCATGACATGGTATTGCCACATCAAACGGGCATGAAGCGTGCGGCATTGTGGTGCGCGGCCCTTGGGTGATCCCTTGGGGTGATGGCGCTGTGCCACGACCAAGATTTTGAGGCGTTTGAACGATGACGAGCGAGCGATTGACCAATGACACCCCGCCGCTAGGGATTTGGGGGCGCGCGGCGCGTGGGTCGGCCTGGACCGCCTTGTCGTTTTTCGCAGCGCAAGCGTTTCGGTTGGGGTCGAACCTGATTTTGACGCGGTTGCTGTTTCCCGAAGCCTTTGGGATCATGGCCTTGGTCACGGTGTTACTGGTCGGGCTGACGCTGTTTTCGGATATGGGCACCGGCCCTGCGATCATGCAAAGCAAGCGCGGCGATGACCCGGAGTTTCTGAACACCGCTTGGACCTTGCAGATTATGCGCGGCGGGATTTTGTGGCTGGCGGCCTGCGTTTTGGCCTATCCGGCGGCGCTGTTTTATGACCAGCCGTTGATTGCGGTGCTGTTGCCTGTGGCCAGCCTGTCCTTGCTGTTTGCGGGGTTTGAGCCGACGCGGGTGGACACGGCCAATCGGCATTTGCTGCTGGGGCGCTTGACGGCGCTGGACCTGATTTCGACCTTGATTGGCATCTTGGTGATGCTGGTTTTGGCCTATGTAATGCAGTCGGTTTGGGCGCTGGCCTTGGGCGGGGTGATCACGGGGGCGTTGCGTTTGGCGTTGCTGTCGTGGTTTTTGCCGGGGCAAAGCAATCGTTTGCATTGGGAAAAGGCGTCGGTGCAAGAGCTGCTTCATTTCGGGTTTTGGATTTTTCTGTCGTCGGTGTGCGGGTTCTTGGTGTCGCAAGGGGACCGCGCGATTTTGGGCAAGTTCTTGTCGATCGACGGTTTGGGGATTTACAATATCGGCGCGTTTTTGGCGATGTTTCCGATTATGCTGGGGTCTTCGGTCACGGCGCGCGTGTTGATCCCGATTTACCGAGAGCATCCGGGCGATGACCCCGCCGCGCGCAAACGGTTAGAGCGGATCCGGTTTTTCGTGACCGGGGGGTTGATGGCGGCGCTGGCGTTTCTGGCGCTGACGGGGCCGTGGATTGTGCATTTCCTGTATGATGATCGCTATCTGACGGCGGGGGGCGTGATGGTTGCGATTTGCGCGGTGCAGATGATTGTGGTGGTGTTTTTGACCTATGATCAGGCGGCCTTGGCGCAAGGTGACAGCAAGGGGTTTTTCATGGTCAGCGCGGCCAAGGCGGGTTTGCAGACCGCCGGGTTTTTGATTGGCGCGCTGTATATGGGCCTTGCCGGGGCGATGATCGGGCAAGCCGTGGGGATGCTGCTGTATATGCCGGTGATTGCGTGGCTTGCGGCGCGGCACAAGGTTTGGGATGCGCGCCATGACGGGGTGTATTTGGCGCTGGCGCTTGGGCTTGGGGCGTTGGCGCTGTGGGTGAATTGGGCGGATGTGCTGTTGTTGGCCCCCGGATCGGGTGGCGGGTTTCATGGTGGTGGCCCGATTGTTGTGGGGGGTGGCGGATGAGCGGGTTTGCCCCAGAGCGCGGGTATAAGCTGACGCCGCTACAGGCCGGGATGGTCTATGAAACCCATGCGCAAGCGGGGGGCGTGAATGTGGAGCAGGTGGTGATCCATCTGCAAGGCGAGGTCGATCTGGCCCGGATGGCGCAGGCGTGGGAGGCGGCGATACTGCGGCATCCGGCGTTGCGGCTGAGGGTGTGGCAAGCGGCGGATGGGCAGTTTGTGCAAGGGGTTGGGCCAGCGTTTGCCGCCCCCTTGGTCGCGGAGGGTTTGCGCGGAACGCTGGCCGATTGGTTGGTGGTTGACCGGGCGCGCGGTGTCGATGTGGCGCGCGCCGATGGTTGGCGCTTGGCGGTTTTGACGGGCGGGTCGGGGCCGGTTTTGGTGTGGACGTTTTCGCATGTGGCCTTGGATGGGCGCAGTTTTGCGGCTGTGCTGGCCGAAGTGTTTGCCGCGTATGACGGTGTTGCGCAGGATTTGCCTGCGCGGCCGTCGTTTGTGGACATGTGTGAGGGGTTGGCGGCACAGGATAGGGCGGCGTCTTGCCAGATGTTTGCCGCGTATTTGCAGGGTTTGGATGCGCCGACGCCCGTGGGGTTTGGGCCGGTTGGGTTGAACGCGGTTTCGGGCGGCCAAGGCGAACCCGTGTGCTTGCGCGCTGCCCTGACGCTTGTGCAATCGGCCAAGCTGGTCGCGCGGGCATCGGCTGCGGGGGCGAGTTTTGCCACTATGGT
>CBDTUV010000360.1:0-2702 GCA_965363575.1 uncultured Pseudorhodobacter sp.
CTTTGGTGGAGGCTTTGGCGGGCACTTCATCAGCAAAGGTATGCTCTGGCCCCGGAAAGGCACGGGTGCGCACCTCGGCTGCATAATCGGCAATGGCGTCAGATGCCGTCTCGCCCAGATTGGCATAGCGTTTGACAAATTTGGGGCGGAAGTCGGTGAACAGGCCAAGCATATCGTCGATCACCAAAATCTGGCCGTCACATCCTACACCTGCCCCAATACCGATGGTCGGGATGGTCAGGGTTTGGGTGATGCGGCGCGACAACCCGTCGGGGGTTTTTTCCAACACGACGGAAAACGCGCCTGCGGCTTGCACGGCCTCGGCGTCTGCCATCACGCGCGCGGCTTCATCCGCGCGGCCAACGACTTTGTAACCGCCCAGCGTGTTGACCGATTGCGGGGTCAGGCCGATATGGGCCATCACAGGCACACCGCGCGCGGTCAGAAATGCGATGGTTTCTTGCATATGCACCCCGCCCTCTAGTTTCACCGATGGCGCGCCGGTTTCCGCCATCAGGCGGCTGGCGTTGCGAAAGGCTTGGCTCGGGCTTTCCTCATAGCTGCCAAAGGGCATGTCGATGACGGGCATTGCCTTTGTGATCCCGCGCATGACCGCTTGGCCATGCATAATCATCATCTCCATCGTCACGCCAAGGGTGGATGGCAGGCCGTGCAGCACCATACCCAAACTGTCGCCAACCAAGACCACATCGCAATGCGGGTCCACCAGTCGGGCCACCGGGGTGGTATAGGCGGTCAAACACACCAGCGGTGCGCTGCCCTTGCGGGCCAGAATATCGACCGGAAGGGTCGGGCGGACGGGTGTTGATGCGCTCATGTCTCTCTTGTTCTCCTGCAAGAGGAATGGTTTGGCCCCTTATACCGCCCCACCCCAAGCCGTACCAGCAAGAATGTTGCGCGATAGGGTGCGCGGGCCTGCTTTGCGCTTGACCTATGCGCCGCGCCGGGCTGACATCGGGGCAGATTTCACAAGAATGGACCCAATCATGCCCCCTCTTTTACCCGTGTCGCGCGACGGCATCACCCCCGAGGTTGAACGCCCTACGCCTGATAAACTGCTGGCCGGTGACCCCGTGCATACCACTTGGAACATTGAGGAATTGGATGGGCTGTATTGCGGGATTTGGCAATCGACGCCCGGCAAATGGCGGGTGTCCTATGCCGAGTGGGAGTATGTTCACATTCTGGAAGGGGTGTCTGTGCTGACCGATACACAAGGCAATGCGACAACCCTGCGGAAAGGCGATAGCTGGATTATTCGTCCGGGGTTTGAAGGCACGTGGGAAGTGCTGGAAACCACGGTCAAGGATTATGTGATCCGGCTATAAGCCCCCCAGATATGAAAACGGCCCCGCATGTGCAGGGCCGCCTTTGGGCTGTTCTTGCGTCGATTACAGCGGCACGTTGCCTTGGTCGATCACCGGGCGGGCGGCATTGTCGAACACGGGCAGCGGATCATTGGCAATCGCCTCATCGCTGTAGATCGATTCGGGGTCGACGCGCTGGGCTGGCACTTCGATCCCGCGGTTAAAGTTTTCAGGGTCAACGCGCAGTGATTCTGCCTCGGACCGCACGTGGACGCGGGTGCCAATCGGGATCATTTCATAAAGCGCAATGACGTCTTGGTTGAACATGCGGATACAGCCAGCCGAGCTGGAATTGCCGACGGAATCCAACGCGTTTGTACCGTGGATGCGGTAATAGGTATCACGGTTGCCTTTGTAGAGGTACAGCGCGCGCGCGCCAAGTGGGCTGCGCAACCCGCCGCGAATACCGCGGGAAAAGGGGCCGTAAATTTCCGGCTCCGTGCGCAGCATATTGGCGGTTGGCGTCCAACCCGGCCATTTCTTTTTCACCTGAATGGTGCCGCCGCCCGAAAAGCTGCGGCCTGCGCGGCCAGCACCGATGGGGAAACGCACGGAATTGGACCCTTCACGCACGAAATACAAAAACTTTGCATAGGGATCGACATCGAGAGTGCCTACAGGCTGTTCGCCCAGATAGGTGCCGGTGATGCGGCGGTTCTCGCCTTGCAGGTATTCGCTTGGGATACCCGGCAGGTCATAGCCACTGTCAAAGATCGGGCCATAGCCTTCGATAAACCCCGCGCTGGGGTTCGGAGCATCGGGCGGTGTCGCACAACCTGCAAGCAAGGCAGAGCCGGACAGCGACAAAAAGGTACGGCGGTTTAGAGAGACGTGGGTCACGATGCGCTCACTTTATTAAGGTAATTCTTGGCAGAAGCGCCATTAATGCGCGCCAAGGTCAAGGGTTTCGACGATCACGATATCGAAAAGCCCCCAAACGTTGCACTTGGGGGCCAGTCTATGGCGGTTTGTGTGGGTTCACAGCAAAACCCCGCCGATCGCAAACCGGGTTTTGCCTATGAGTCGGGGCTGCGTAGGCTGTAACAGAATCAGCTTGGCATTAGCCCACCACGTTAAAGTCCGGCCCATATGGATAGGCCGTGATATTTTCACCGCCATCCTCGGTGATGACCAAAATATCATGCTCGCGGTAGCCCCCTGCCCCCGGTTGCCCATCGGCCAGCGTCAACATTGGCTCCATTGAAATCACCATGCCGGGTTCCAACGCGGTATCAATATCTTCGCGCAGCTCCAACCCAGCCTCACGGCCATAGAAATGCGACAGGATGCCGAAAGAATGGCCATAGCCAAAGG